>NZ_JAAKYZ010000001.1:600000-831371 GCF_015229955.1 Campylobacter concisus | reverse complement strand
TTTAGGAAGTGGTTGGTTAAGAGGCCTTCGATCTTGCCACCAAGCGGGCAGGCTTTAGGTGAGTCAGAGTGGATCTTAAAAAGTTTTTCTTTATCATTTACTGCGTTAAAAATTTGAAGGAGGGTTATATCTTTTGGCTCTCTCGCAAGACTCACACCACCAACTCCAGCTACAACATTCACAAGTCCTGCAGCCTTTAGAGTGCCAAGCAGGCGCCTAACTATGACAGGATTTGTGTTTATACTACCTGCTATAAATTCGCTCGTGACTTTCTCGTCTTTGAAAAAACAAGCTGCTAAAATTACATGGATCGCGGTTGAAAACTTAATCCCTACTTGCACAATCGTCCTTGAAATTTTCTCTGATTATACTTTAAATTTTTACTAAAAGCAGTTTTTTTAGTTTAGATTTGACAAGCTAGCTTTTTTGCCAGCTATGTCAAATCTATAATTTTATGCTCGCTCACTAACTGCTGTGAAGCGTTTTTGTATAAATTTTTTGTTTTTTAGCTCGTCTATGATCGCAAGCGCAAGGTCTGCATAGCTTATATAGCTCTCATTTTTTGAGTTTAAGATGAGATTATCTCCACCAAGCACGTATTTACCAGTACGAGCACCATTTGCGTCGTAGTCACATGCTGGACTTACATATGTCCAAAGCAAATCGCTCCTACCTTTTAGCTCAAAATAAGACTCCGCAGTCGCCTTTGCCACACCCATATATGCAGCCGGGAAGTCTGGTGTATCCATTAGCATAGTGTCTTTGCTATCAACAAATAACGTACCAGCGCCGCCAACTACGATGAGCCTTGTACTAGTGCCTTCTAGTAAATTTATAAGGTGAGTGGCCACTTTTTTGTGAAGCGCAAAGGTATCTGGCGTCCACGCTGCAAATGCACTGATCACTGCGTCAAAGCCAGCCAGATCAGTCTTTGTAAGCTCGAAAATATCTTTATAAACGACCTTTACGCTTTTGTTTTTATACTCTTTATTTCTAACGATCGCTGTGACGTCGTAACCTTGTTTTATGGCCTCATTTACTAAATTTGCACCGCTTTTGCCGTTTGCGCCTATGATTGCTATTTTCATTATTTCTCATTTAAATTTTGTTTTAAATTTTACAGCCAGCTTGGCTTTACGTCATCAACTATCACGCCGTCACTCATAGTGTATTGCTCTAGGCTACCGTGTTTTGTCTGGATGCAGATCATTTTGATGCCGTTTTTGCCAGCCCTAAAGCACCTTTTACCATCTGGATCTATGCGAACCGCGTCACCTTTGCTTACTTTTAGCACCTCACCATCAATGAAGAGCTCGCCATCGCCATCAGTGATGATGTAAAGCTCCTCGTTTTGCTTGTGCGCATGGACAAATGGCACGCTTACATTTGCTGGAAGCTCGTTTATAGATACTTCACAGCCAGTTAAATTTAAAGCCTCTTTTAGCTCAACTCTTGGCTCGTTTGTGATCTTTGCAACTTGATAATTTTTCATTTTTTCTCCTTGTTTTTTGTGTTGTAATCTTTTTATTTACAACTAATGAGCGAAGTATAATACTTTTTTGTTGTAATGTCAATAGTTACAACAAAAATTTCAAATTTTTATCAAATTGGGCTAGAATTCGCAAAAATTTTTAGGAGTAAATTTGCAAAATAATGCCTTTAAAACGCTAAAGAGCATAGCGACCGAGCACAACAAAAAGCTCATTTTAACCTTTACTTTGGTGCTAGCAGAGAACGGACTTTTTCTAGCCTACCCGATATTTGCTGGCTTTGCGATCAACGCAATCATGCAAGGAAATACGTTAAATGCCCTAATTTACGCACTTTTTGTGCTCGTAGCGTGGCTTGTAGGAGCCATTAGACGTCGCGTGGATACGCAAGTTTTTGCAAATATCTACGCAAAGCTTGCTGTAAATGTCATCATGAATGAAAAACAAAATGCCAAAGACGACTCCGCCATCATCGCCAGAGTAGCGCTCTCGCGAGAGTTTGTAAATTTCTTTGAGACGCATTTTCCTATGTTTTTTACATCGGTTATTTCGATCATCGGCTCAGCGTTTATGCTCATCTTTGTCGAGCCAAAGGTCGCTGTGGCGTGCTTTGCCGTGATGACCTTTTTTCTTATATTTTTACCAAGATATATCAAAAAAAATGACGACCTTTATCTTCGCTTAAATGACCGCCTAGAAAAAGAGGCAAAGGTGATAGGTGTTTTTAATAAAAGCACGCTAAATAGGCACTATGACGTCGTTTCTAAATTTCGTATAGCGATCTCAAATAGGGAGGCGATGAGCTATTTTATCATCGGTATTAGCGCTTCGCTGCTCTTTTTGGTGGCGATAATAGTGCTAAGCTCGCAGCAGACAAATGCCGGCCACATCTACTCTGTGATGACCTATATATGGAATTTCGTCATCAGCCTTGACGACTCGCCAAAGCTTATCGAGGAATTTTCAAATTTAAAAGATATAGGCAAGAGGATCGACGCCCAAAATAAGGACAATGATGCACAATAAGAGCGTTCTTAGAAATTCATTTTTTCTAATTTTCACGTTTATGATAGTTGAGGCTGTTTTTGGCTTCGTTTCAAACTCGCTTGCGCTCATTAGCGACGCATTTCACATGCTCTCAGACGCTGCGGCTCTCTTTTTGTCGCTGGTTGCTTTTAAGATTGCAGAAAAAAGGGCAAATTTACAAAAGACCTTTGGCTACAAAAGGGTCGAGATTATCGCTGCTTTCATAAATGCTATCGCTCTTATCGCGCTGGCTATCTTTGTCATAGTCGAAGCGATCATCAGACTTTTTAACGAGCCAGAGATAGAGGCTAAAACGATGCTTTTTATTAGTATTTTGGGGCTTATTATAAATTTAGTCGTAGCCGTTTATATGCATAAAAGCGCTGATACAAAAGAAAATTTAAACATGAAAGGTGCATATTTGCACGTACTTGGCGACACGCTTGGCTCAGTTGGCGCCATCGTCGCGGCACTTCTTGTGATGAAATTTAACTTCACGCAGGCCGATAGCATCGCAAGTATCTTTGTCTCGCTACTCATCATAAAAAGCGGCGCTAGCTTGCTAAAAGATAGCTTTAATATCCTGATCGAAGCCGTGCCGCTTAAGCTTGATACGGATGAAATTTTAGGCGTTATAAAGGGTGTAGATGGCGTTAAAATCGTGCATGACCTGCATATCTGGGCGATAAATGCTGGCACAAACGCGCTCATAGCCCACGTGGTGGTGGATGATGCGCTAAGCGTGGCTGAAATTTCAAAGATGATAAAGCACATCGAGCATGAGCTTTTTCACGTTGGCATCGGCCATGTCACGCTTCAGTTTGAGAGTGAGAGTCTTGGGCACAAAGCTGGTCTCATCTGTGAGCTAAATGACGATGAAGGACATGAGCACTTTGGACATTGTCATTAAGATTTTTGAGAATAGAGCCAAGTTCTATTGGTGGGCTTATGATAAAAATATATTTATTGGCATTTAAATCAACTTTAGGCAAAATAAAGCCCAAAATTTAGTAAAAAGTAAAGCTTATATGAAAAACATCAGAAATTTTAGCATCATCGCTCATATCGACCACGGCAAAAGCACGCTTGCTGACCGCCTCATACAGGAGTGTGGCGCCGTCAGTGACCGTGAGATGAGCTCGCAAATCATGGACACGATGGACATCGAAAAAGAGCGCGGCATCACGATAAAAGCCCAATCTGTTCGCCTAAACTACGCACTAAATGGAGAAAATTTTGTTCTAAATTTGATTGACACTCCGGGCCACGTGGATTTTAGCTACGAAGTGAGCCGCTCTTTAGCCAGTTGTGAGGGCGCGCTGCTAGTCGTAGACGCTTCTCAGGGCGTAGAGGCGCAGACTATCGCAAACGTCTATATCGCGCTAGAAAACAACTTAGAGATCATCCCAGTCATCAACAAGATCGACCTACCAGCGGCTGACCCTGCTAGGGTAAAAGACGAGATCGAGCACATCATCGGACTTGACTGCTCGGGAGCGATCGAAGTGAGCGCAAAAACAGGCGTTGGCATAAAAGAGTTACTTGAGGCGATCATCACGAGGATCCCTGCGCCAAATGGTGATGCAAATAAGCCCACAAAGGCGCTAATTTATGATAGTTGGTTTGACAACTATCTTGGCGCGCTTGCACTTGTGCGTGTTTATGATGGTGAAATTTCAAAAAACGATGAAATTTTGGTTATGGGCACAGGTAAAAAACACATCGTGCTTGACCTCATGTATCCAAATCCTATCGCACCGATCAAGACCAAAACACTTAGCGCTGGCGAAGTTGGTATCGTAGTTTTAGGACTTAAAAATGTTAGCGACGTGCAAGTTGGTGATACGATAACGCAGTCAAGAAATCCTCTAAAAGAGCCAGTTGGTGGCTTTGAGAGGGCTAAGCCGTTTGTCTTTGCGGGACTTTATCCGATAGAAACTGATAAATTTGAAGATCTGCGTGACGCGCTGGATAAGCTAAAGCTAAATGATAGCTCGATAAGTTACGAGCCAGAGACCTCGGTCGCACTTGGATTTGGCTTTAGGGTTGGCTTTTTAGGTCTTCTTCATATGGAGGTAGTTAAAGAGAGGCTGGAGCGTGAGTTTGACCTTGATCTCATCGCCACAGCGCCAACTGTGACTTATGAAGTCATCCAAACTGATGGGCTAAATTTAAAAATCCAAAACCCAAGCCAGTTGCCGCCTGTAAATAAAATAGACTCAATCCTTGAGCCATACGTGAAGGCTACCATCATCACACCAAGTGAGTTTTTGGGCAACATTATCACGCTTTTAAACAACCGCCGTGGCATACAAACAAAGATGGACTACATCACGACTGACCGCGTGCTGCTAGAGTACGACATACCGATGAACGAGATCGTGATGGACTTTTATGACAAGCTAAAATCAAGCACTAAAGGCTACGCGAGTTTTGACTACGAGCCAAGCGACTACCGCGTGGGCGATTTAGTGAAGCTTGATGTCAAAGTGGCTGGTGAAACGGTCGATGCGCTCTCTATCATCGTGCCTGAGAGTAAGGCACAAGCAAAGGGTAGGGACTTTGTAAAGGCGATGAAAGAGATCGTGCCACGTCAGCTCTTTGAAGTGGCGATACAAGCTAGCATCGGCAATAAAATAATCGCCCGAGAAACCGTAAAATCAATGGGTAAAAACGTCACAGCTAAGTGCTACGGCGGCGACATCACGCGTAAGAGAAAGTTGCTTGAAAAGCAAAAAGAGGGTAAGAAACGGATGAAGGCGATAGGTAAGGTGAATTTGCCGCAAGAGGCGTTCCTCTCGGTCTTAAAAATAGACTAGAGGCTTATCTTTTGTGCCCTTTTGAAAGAGTTAGTGAAATTTTGGCTTGATGAACCGCATGTTCTATCTGCACCAAAATTTCACGTCACAGCTTTCAAAACCATCACAAAATATTTCGCCTTATTCTGAGCTGGTGATACGGTCGCTTTTGGTTTTTGTTTTTGATTAAAATTTAAGTGCTAAATTTACAAAAAGGAGCGCTATGCCATTTGTGAAAATTTGTGTGACAAAAGAGGGCGATAGCCCAAGTGTTGAGCAAAAAGAGAAGATGATAAGCGGAGTTACGAAGCTAATAAGCGAAATTTTAGGTAGAAGCGCTCAAAATACCGTTGTCATTATCGATGAGATCGATACGAATAACTACGGCATCGCAGGTGAGAGTGTAAAAAATCTCCGCAAAAAACAAAAAGAGTAAAAGGAAGTAAAATGCTAAGAACGACATTATTTGCAGTTTTTGCAGCTATCTTTTTAACTGGTTGTGTGGCTAAAGCTAGCCTTTGTCTATCGTGCGAGGGAATAGACGGTGTGCAAAGTGCGAGCATAAATAGTGAAGATAAGATGTACTTTGAAGAGGTTATGAGGATACCGGCTGACTGCAGCGCTTGTAAAGGCAGGGGCGATGGTCTTTTTATAAATGGTGTTAAATACAAAAGTGATGTAGCAATAAACTGCTGCTTAGAAAAAAACATGATCGATACTAATGTTGGATTAAAAAAGGTTTATTTTCATAGGATTGTCGATGCTAGAAGTAGCGCAAGATCGATATATTACACAGGTATTGAAGGAAATACTGCAGTTTTTAACTCAAATCCGCGCCTTGAAGTGCTTTTTTACATGTTTTTGCAACGTGAGTTAAATTCTCGCGGAATCGTGGTTGTCGATACTCAAACATCACCTTACACATATAGGCTTGATTTTAGATTTGACGAACTTAGAGGAAGCTATTCGGGAAGTTCAGAAATTTTAAATGGACATTTAAATGGGCTTCTTATTCTTTCAAATATAAATTTCAAAAAAACGTTACCTATCTCGACTAGGCACCATGTGGAGAAGCTAGAGGCTTCAGAGTCTGGTCAGTTTGACTTTTTTATCGCACTTTTGGTTAAACAAGCCGCGATAAAAGTAGCCGATGAGATCACTAAACTTTAAAAGGAAAAACGATGAATAAATTTAAATTTTTAGCTATTTTTGGACTTTTTGTTTTATTTTTAACTGGTTGTGCACCAAGTCAAAGTGTTGTCGCATTTGATCCATATAAGGCTGCTGCGAGCCAGCAAAATAGCGGCTTTGAGGCCTATATAAGCGCAGTACATGATAACCGAAAAAATAAAAGTACCATTGCTACGATCACTGATAGCAAAGGTACCGTAAAAGAATATGTCGTGCTTCAAAACGATCTTGCTACTTATTTTAGTGATTCGCTCAAAAAAGAGCTTATGGCGCGCGGTGCAAATGTAAATGGCATGGGTGGCGTCGTAGTTGAAATTTTTATCAACGAGTTTGAAGCAAATATGAGCGGATACGGCACTGATAATACAAAAGGTAATATTAAGATCACACTTAAGATCCAAAAAGGCGATCAAAGTATCGTTAAAAATATCTCAAATAATCAAACCAAATTTGAGTTAATTCGCACAGGTGGAGCATTTAAATCATTTTTAACAGAGATCATAAATGATGCCATCAAACGCACAGCAATTGCTATTTTAAATAGCTAATGTTTTGTGCGTTTTGCAAGAGCTTTACGCTAAATACATTTTGTAAAATTTGCTCACAAATTTTAAGTGAGCCAAGCCCGATAGTAAGAGAACTAGAGGGCTTTAAAATTTATAGCTTTTACGGCTACTCTGAAATAAAAGAACTCATCCACTCCAAGCACCAAATGCACGGATATTTTATATATAAAAACTTAGCCAAATTTGCATTTAATCAATTTTTTAAAAGCTTTAGCTTTCCAGAGCAAGTCTATGCTCTGCCGATAGATGATAGAGTGCATTACGGCTATTCGCATACGGCTATTTTGGCAAATGCACTAAGGGCTAAAAATCTAAAACCCATATTTCATGCACTGCATGCAACAAGCAAGGTCAGCTATAGTGGTAAGGATTTGCAATTTAGACAAAATAACCCAAGAAATTTTAAAATCCTAAAAAAGATCACTGCGCCAGTTATTTTAGTAGACGATATCGTAACCACTGGCACAACGATACTTGAGGCTAGAAATACTCTAGAAAAAGCTGGCGTAAAAGTACTTTTTGCTCTAGTTTTAGCTGACGCTAAATATTAAATTTTAATTTTTCGCTCAAGTCTTTTTTAGTAAAAATCTATTGAGCCCCAGCAGCAGAGGCAAATCAGACAAAAGCAATAAATTTATAGATAAAGCATTGTCCCAAGGCGGATCATAGTTGAGCCACATTTTATCGCTAGCTCGAAGTCACTACTCATGCCCATCGAGCAGATAGTTGCGCCTTTTGGCTTTAGGCTATCAAAAATTTTATAAGTTAGTTCAAAGCTCTTTTGAATCTCTTTTGGCTCATCCACATGCGCTCCGATACTCATCACGCCTTTTAGATTGATATTTTTGCACTCGCTTTGGATACGCTCATAAATTTCTGCCGCATTTGCTACGCTTACGCCTTGTTTTGTATCCTCATCAGCCGAGTTTATCTGAAGCAAGGTATCTAGCTTGTAGCTAAGCCTTTTATCGACCTCTACAGCTCTTTCAAAGCTATCGCAGCTTTGCCAAAGTGTGGGCTTTAGGCTTACCATTTGATTTATTTTGTTATTTTGCAAGCGGCCGATCATATGCCATTTTATATCAGTAAAATTTTGCAGTTCTAGCTTTTTTTTGGCTAGCTCTTGGACTCTATTTTCGCCAAAATTTCTTTGCCCCTGCGCATAAAGCTCTCTTACTTCAGCACTTGTCACATTTTTGCTAACGGCGATGAGCGTCACATCTTTGCTTAAATTTTCGATTTTTTCAAGTAGCTCTTTTAAAACTATCATCATAAACCTCCACTTAATCTCATAATGTCATTAAAAGTTGCAAGTACCATTATGCCAAGCAGTAGCGCCCAGCCGCAGTAAGTAAGCGTTGTAAGCACTCGCTCATTTACCTCACGTCTAAAAATTAGCTCATATAAGTTAAAAAGTATGTGCCCACCATCAAGTGCTGGGATGGGGAATAAATTTAGGACACCTAAATTTACTGAGATTAAAGCGACGATCGTCAAAAGTACGCCAAGACTTATTTTTGCGGCTTTTGAAGTGACATCAGCGATCTGCACGATACCACCGACCTCTTTTAGCGGCACCGCTCCGCTTACTAACTTAGTAAAGCTTTTAAAGATAAGCTTTGAGGCTTCGAGTGTTTCGTCATAAGCAAATTTTAGACTATTTAGGCCTGTATAATAAATTTTTACTACTTCGCCATTTGGAGAAATTCCAATGAGCGGACGCTGAACCTTTTCATTAAATAAATTTATCGTCTCGCCAATCTTTGGTGTCAAATTTATAGTCAAATTTGAGCCGTTGCGGTCTATTAAAATGGTGCTTGGCTCGAGCTTTACATTTTTACTGATCTCGTCCCACTCGTTTATCTTTACGCCGTTTATTGCTAAAATTTTATCATTTTTAGCTAGTCCAGCGCTCGCAGCTGCCGAGCCTTCAGCTATGTGGCCTACACTTGGTGCAAGTCTTTCAACTCCGATAGATCCAAGCAAAATGTATAAAAAAAACGCCAAGATAAAGTTAAAAAATGGCCCTGCAAAGAGGATGTAAATTCGCTTTATAGGACTTAGCACGTTATAGCTATCACGGTCGTAGTTTTTGGCCTTTGGGTCGGTGTCGTCTTGTCCTTTTAGCTGTACATATCCACCAAGTGGGATCGCGCTTAGGCAGTAGTCGGTGCCACCAATATTTTTGGTGTAAATTTTTTCGCCAAAGCCGATACTAAAGGTATTTACCTTTACTCCAAGCATTCTTGCCACCAAAAAGTGGCCAAACTCATGAAAAAATATGAGAAAACTAATGGCTAAAACGGTCACTAAAAAATAAAATGAATACGCATAAAGCCCAAGGCAAAGTAGGACTAGCGTGAAGAAAATACCTTTCAAAACTTACCTTTTTTGAAAAATTGATGAGATTTTAGCCAAAAATTATAAATTTACTCTCAAACGGCATTTAGCTAAAAAATTCTTTTAGCTAGGGGAAATTTTTAACTTAATTTTACTTATTTAGAAAATGAAGTTTTTTATTATTTATATAAATTTTGCAAGTAAAAACTTTTGGTCTTACGAGTGAAAGAAATTTTAACTCTTTTTCATCGCCTTTACATAGGCAAAAATATACTCAAATCCAGAATAAAGTGTGAGCGCAACAGCGATCCAGAGTAAAAGCTCACCACCAGGCCAGCTCATCAGTAAAAATCCAACAGCAAACATCTGCGAGACTGTTTTTACTTTGCCAGCCATCGAGGCCGCAACCTCTACACCATCACTTGCCATCACGACACGAAAGCCAGTTATAAAAAATTCTCTTACCAAGATTAGATAAACAGCCCAAGCGCTCGCTCTACCAAGCATCATAAGGCCTAAAAATGCAGCCAAGATCAGCATCTTATCAGCTAGCGGGTCAAGGATAGCGCCAAGCTTGGTCTTTTGATCCCAGCTTCTGGCGATGTAGCCGTCAAAAAAGTCAGTCACCGAGGCGATCACAAAAATAAGAGCTGCGAAGTAATTTATCCAGCTTATGTGAATTTGTGTAAAAATTCCTGGCGAATTTACGAGCATAAAAAACATAAGCGGAGCCAGCAGTATCCTAAAAAATGCCAATGCGTTTGGTAAATTTAAACTCACAAATATGCCTTTATGCTTAAAATTTCAATCTTCTCATTTAAAAGTTGTGCCGCCATCTATTATAAATGTATGTCCAGTTACCCAGCTAGCCTTAGATGAGCACAAAAATAGACATGCTCCGGCTAGGTCAGTTGGCTGTCCCATGCGGTTTAGTGGACTAAGCTTTGCTGTCATATCGCGCACCTCTTCGTAGTTTGTAAAGGCTCTTAGCGCGTCTGTCTCGATAGGACCGCCACTTACGACGTTTACACGGATATTTTTCTCGCCAAGCTCGGTCGCAGCGTATCTTGCCATGGCTTCAACGGCTGCTTTTGCTGTACCGTGACCTGCGTAGTTTTCGATATATACTAAATTTCCAGTCGATGATAGGCTGATGATGCTACCACCACCCACTTTTTCCATGCGTTTTGCAGCTTCTTGAGTGCCTACTACAAAGGCATTTACTGTTGCTGTAAAAATATTGTTTATGCCTCTTGGTTTTAGCTTCATAAATTTAGTGTATCCACCAGCTACTGCGCGACCTGAGATGATAGCGTTTGAGATGAAAAAATCAATCCTATCAAAATCCTCATCTATCTTTAAAAATAGCTCTTTATAAGTCTCTGGCTCAAGGATATTTAGCGCGTAGGCTCTGGCTTTTATCTTGTAAGTAGTCTCAAGCTCTTTTACTTGTTCTTTTGCAAGCTCTTCGTTTGAGTTGTAGGTAAATGCTATATTTACGCCGGCTTTTGCAAATTCTTCAACTATAGCTCTGCCGATACCTCTAGTGCCGCCACTGATGACTAGCGTTTTACCTTTAAATTCGTTTAGTGTGTCCTTCATTAAAAACCCTTTATTTCGTAATTTTTTATTACTTCTTCTATCTTTTTAAAATTTTCTTTACTTGGTTTGCAAAGTGGCAAGCGGTACTCCAAAGAGTCGATGAGTCCAGCTAGATACATCGCTGCTTTGATCGGTATCGGATTGCTTTCGCAAAAGAGTGTTTTATTTATCGTATATAGATTGTCATTTATTAGTTTTGCTTTTTTGTACTCTTCGTTCATCGCAAGGTGCGTAAGCTGTGAAATTTGATCTGGCAAGAGGTTTGCAGTAACTGAGATGACGCCTTTGCCGCCATTTGATATGATAGGATAGTTGATCGCATCTTCGCCGCTAATGACTACTAAATTTGGCTCGTGAGCCAGTAGATCGACGCATCTATCGATACTGCCTGTTGCTTCTTTGATGCCATAGATATTTTTACACTCTTTAAAGAGTCTAAAAACAGTCGCTGGCAAGATATCCACGCCAACTCTGCCAGGAACATTGTAAAGAAGCACTGGAATTTCAATGCTATTTGCAATGGCTTTGTAGTGTTCATAAAGCCCTTCCTGCGTTGGTTTGTTGTAGTAGGGCGCAACTGAGAGGATACCATCAGCGCCATGAGCTTGAGCAAATTTAGCGATACCAATAGCTTCGTGAGTCGCATTACTACCAGCACCAGCTAGTACTTTTACATTTGTGCCTTTACATGCATCTACGGCTATTTCGATACAAATTCTATGCTCATCATGCGTTAGTGTTGCACTCTCGCCGGTAGTTCCAACTGGCACAACGACATCTATGCCGTGTTTTATCTGTCTTTTTATTAGCTTTTCAAAACTGACTTCATCCACTTTTTGATTTTTAAATGGCGTAATGAGTGCGGTCATCGCACCTTGAAGCGAATTTTCCACGTTTATTCCTTTTTTAATATTATTGTTGTGCTGGTTTTTTCATTGAAATATTTATTTGCTATCTCTTTTAAAAGCTTGGCATCTATCTTATCGATATTTTTTTCAAGCTCGTAAAGTGGCTTTATGTCGCCTCTAGCAAGATATGAGCCATATAAATTTGCAACTTTACTTGCACTCTCAAATGAGTAAATAAAATCAGTTTTTATCAAATTTTTAACTCTTAAAACATCATCTTTGTCGATTGGTTTATTTTTTAAATCATCTATGATCTTTAAAATTTCAGCCTCAACCACACTTGCTTCGACATCTGGGTTGCAAACTGCTAAAAATATAAATAAGTTTTCATCAACGCAGCTCATATTATAAGCATAAATTTGATTTACGAGCATTAGCTCATCGACTAGGTGCTGCTGCAAAATAGAGCTTTTGCCAGTGGCTAGATACTCGCTTATCGCGTTTAACCCCACTTGATCAGCATGCCTAAAGTCTGGGATCTTGTAAGCGATAGCTAGCATTTGTGTTTGGCTATCTTTATAGATGATAGCTCTTCTTGTGCCGTCTTGTTCAGGTTCTTTACAGTGAGATTTTGGGATGGCTCTTTTGTTTTTTATATCGCTAAAATTTTTCTTAGCCAGTTTAAATGCCTCATCATTGCCGATGTCGCCACTTATCATCAAAATCGCATTTTTGGGCTGATAGTATGTGGCGTGAAATTCTTTTATGTCGGAGATATTCCAGTTTTCGATATCTTTTATAAAGCCTATCGGAGTCCAGTGGTATGGATGGTAGATAAATGCGTGGTTGTAGAGTCTAAAGTAGAGGTATCCCATAGGGTTGTTGTCTGTTCGCCACCTGCGCTCTTCATGCACCACGTCTCGCTCTGGCTGAAATTCTTTATCTTTTAGGCTTAAATTTTTCATAAGCTCAGCAAAAAGACCAAGCGTTTTGTCTAAATTTTCATTTGAGGCTTTTATGAAGTAGTGAGTGTAGTCAAAGCCAGTGCTTGCGTTATTTACGCCGCCAAAGCCTTTTACTATTTCGTCAAATTCACCAGCTCGTAAATTTTTGGTTGATTTAAAATTTAGATGCTCTAGCATGTGAGCGATGCCGCTTTTGCCCATCACTTCGTTTCTGGAGCCAACTTTATAAAAGACATCTACGCTTATCACTTTTGAGCCAGGATTTACTGGTACGTGATAAATTTCTAGTCCGTTTTCTAGTTTTGTTTTATTAAATTTTATCAATCTTTTGCCTTTTATTTTTTAACATCTATGCCGACTGCTTCGCTAATAGAGGCAAAGCCATCTCTTTTTAAAAGCTCTAAAATTTCTAAATTTATATCTCTTGCGATCATCGGCCCTTTAAAGATAAAGCTTGTAAAAATTTGCACTAAATTTGCTCCCATTTTTATGCGCTCATATGCCTTTGCGCCGCTATCTATGCCGCCGCATGCGATAAGTGTCGTCTTGCCGTAAAGCTCGTCTGCCACGGCTTTAAAGATCTCTTTTGACTTTTTAGCGATCACCTTGCCGCTTAGTCCGCCAAAATCTTTTAAATTTGACGAGTGAGAGAGTGAGTAATCAACGCTTGTGTTTGAAACGAGCACGCCACTAGCGCCGTTTTCTACCGCGCAGCTACAAAGCTTGATCGCATCTTCGTGGCTCATATCAGGAGCTATTTTAAAGATGATCGGCTTTTTAGTGAGTGGCAAAATGACGCTAAAAAGCTCTTTTATAAAGCTCTCATCTTGAAGTGCTCTTAAATTTGGCGTGTTTGGCGATGAGACGTTTATGACGAAGGTGTCACAAATTTCACTAAATTCTCTTACTAAAATTTCATAGTCTTTTATCGCATCTTCGTTTGGTGTAACCTTGTTTTTACCGATGTTTGCCCAGATCGGTATGGTAAAAGGATATATCTTTTTTACTCTATTTTTGATAGCCTCGCAGCCTTCGTTGTTAAAGCCCATCGCATTTTGGATGCTCTCTTCATCTATGAGCCTAAAAAGCCTTGGTTTTGCGTTGCCAGGTTGTGGTTTTGGTGTAAATGTGCCAAATTCTAAGTGTCCAAATCCAAGAGCCGTTAGCGCCTCAAACATAGTGGCGTTTTTATCAAAGCCACCAGCTATGCCAACTGGGTTGTGATAGGTGCTTGAGAATAAATTTTGTTTTAGCGCGTTGTCATCGACCACGCATTTGTGCGCCAAAAAGCTTAGCGAGCCAGGGAAGATTTTATTTGCCCCAACCATCGCTACTTCAGCGATCTTGTGGGCAGTTTCAGGATCAAATTTGAAAAATATAGATTTTAAAGTATTGTAGTTTAAGCTCATTTTAACCTCTTTAAAATGCCTAAAATTTCTGCAAATCTTAGCAAAAATCGCCTTAAACTAAGGCTTTGCCCTTAAGCCTTGCATAAATTTCATTTCTCTTGCTAAGCTCCTCGTCGCTTCCACTATCAATGATCTTGCCATCACTTAAAACTGCGATCTTATCGGCATTTTCAACCGTGCTAAGGCGGTGAGCGATGACAAAGATGATCTTTTTGCTTCTTAGATTATTTATCGCTTTTGTGATCTCTTTTTCGCTCTCGTTATCAAGCGCTGAAGTAGCCTCGTCAAAGATGAGGATTTGTGGGTTTTGATAAAGTGCTCTAGCTATGGCGATGCGCTGTCTTTGACCGCCTGAGAGGTTGGTGCCAAATTCGTTTAAAATGGTGTGGATACCATCATCAAGCTTGCTTACAAACTCATAGGCATTTGCCATTTTTAGAGCATTTACGACTGCTTCTTCGTCAAATTCTCTGCCATAAGCTACATTTTTAGCAATCGTATCATTAAAGATATAGACACGCTGTGTTACAAGGCCAATATTTTGGCGAAGTGAGTGGATCTTGATATCTTTTAAATTTGTATCATTTATTAAAATTTCGCCGCTATTTACGTCGTAAAATCTCATAAGTAGATTCATGAGCGAGGTTTTTCCGCCACCACTTGAGCCAACAAGGGCTATAAATTCTGATTTATTTGCCTCTAAATTTATCCCTTTTAAGACCTCTTTGTCGCCGTAGCTTAGGCGGACATCATTAAATTTAATTAAATTTATCTCTTCACTTAATACTTTTTCGCCATCTTTTATCTGGCTTACTTTATCCATCAAGAAAAAGGTTCTCTCACTTGCTGCGATCGCATCCTGCATTTTATTGTATATATTTACGATACGTTTTAGAGGGGTGTAGAGCATGAAAAGTGCAGTTAAAAATGAAAAAAAAGCACCCATGTTTATATTTCCGTCGATGACGTCTTTGCCGCCTATTATGATGACAGCAGCTACACCTATTGAGCCAATTGTTTCCATTAGCGGGCTTACTAGTTGCTCAATTTTTACAGTTTTAAGATTTAGTTTAAAAAATTTATTATTTTCATCAATAAAACGTGAGTGCTCGTATTTTTGAGCGTTATTTGCTTTAATTATCTCGATATTTGTAAAAATTTCGCTCAAGGCTGAGGTGATATCAGATGTCTTTTCTTGTGATTTTTTTGAGATCTTTTTCATCTTTTTAGCAAGGCGTGAGATCGGATAAATCGCTAATGGCATAACAACAAGTGCAAAAAATGCTAATTTAGGGCTTTGATAGATGACTACACAAAGCAGACCCAAGATAGTTACAAGCTCTCTAATAAGCTCGGGTATGATGCTTGAAACAATAGATCTTATGCGCTCTATATCGTTCGTGGTTCTGCTTATTAGCTCTCCTGTTCTAAAATCATTAAAAAATTTCATGTCCAAATTTAGTAAATTTTCGACCATCTTTTCACGAAATCTTCTAATCGTATCTTGCCCAATATATGCCGTAAAATAAGCCTGCATAAATGTACCTATATTTTTTAACACATAAATTGCAATAATCGCACATGGCAGCATATAAAGCAGTGTTTCATTTTTTTCAACAAAAATTTTATTAAGTACTGGCTCTACTAGATACGCACTGACTGCTGTTCCGCCACTTGCGAGAGCCATGCCGATGAAGGCTAGGATAAAGTGTGGAATGTAGTCTTTAAAATATGGACCAAAGCGCTTTAGCACATCTTTTAAGCCAAAGTTATTCATTATTTCTCTCCCAAACTGCGCCATTTGGCGTATCCATGATAGAGATATTTAGGCTGGAAAGCTCATCTCTTATCTCATCAGCTCTTGCAAAATTTTTCTCTTTTTTAGCTATCGTGCGCTCATCAAGTAGTCTTTTTATCTGCTCTTTTTGCTCGTCGCTTACGCCAAACTGAAAATACTCAACATAGTTTGTGATAGCAATGCCTAAAATTTCGCCTATTAACTCTAAATTTGCCACCACTTCGGCCTTATATGCTTTATCTTTTGGGCTATTATCAAGCCTTTCGTTTGCTGTTTTTACAAACTCATCAACACTTGCAAGTGCTTTTGAAGCATTTAGATCATCACTTAGTGCTTCAAGTAGCTCACTTTTAAAGCTCTCGTTTATTGCACCTGCTTGCACGCCATCGACCCTTTTTTTGAGGCGGTAAATTTTATCAAGTCTCTTTTTTGAAGCCACTAAGTCTTCATCTGAATAATTAAAATGAGCCCTGTAATGGCTTGTAAGCAGATAAAATCTAAGCACTTCGCCATGAACATTTTTTAGGGCGTCCTTTACGAAAAAGCTGTTATTTAGGCTTTTGCTCATCTTTTCGTTATTTACTTTTATAAAGCCATTGTGCATCCAGTATTTGCTTAAATTCTTGTGATAGGCACACCTGCACTGACTTGCCTCATTTTCGTGGTGCGGAAAGAGCAGGTCGATGCCACCAGCGTGGATGTCGATCTCAAATTTATCATTTTCTTTGTCACTTAGAAATTCTCTTATCATCGCCACACATTCGGTGTGCCAGCCAGGGCGACCCTTGCCAAATGGGCTCTCGTACCATTTCTCGTCAAATTTCCAAAGCACAAAGTCTTTTTCGTCTCTTTTCTCTCCAAAACTTGCCACTCTGGCGATAAGATCAGTGTTATTGTCCTTGCCGCTAATGCTAAAATAGCCACTATCCTTGCTCGTATCAAAGTAAATTCCATCACTCGTTTTATACGCCACACCTCTATCCATAAGCACCTTGATGTAGCTAATGATCGCCTCCAAACACTGCGTAGCCTTTGGTTTAAAGTCTGGATCAAGCACGTTTAAAGCGCCCATGTCGCTCTCGTAGTGTGCTATATATTTATTTGTTATCTCTTCTAAACTTTGGCCAGTTTGCGCCATTTTATTTAAAATTTTATCGTCTATGTCGGTGTAGTTTCTTGCAAATTTGACCTTGTAGCCAAGCGCTTTTAAGACTCTTCTTAAAAGATCAAAGCTAACGGCTGACTTTGCATGTCCCAAATGCGCATCGTCATAGACCGTTGGACCGCACAAATAGATGCTTACCTCACCATCTTTAATAGGGCTAAACTCAACCTTTTCTCTTTTAGAAGTATCAAAAATTCGCATTAAATATATCCTTTAAAAATGTTAAACCAAAATAGAGCAAAACCGCCAAAAGTGCGATAGCGGCTATAAATTTAGGCTCGATTATAGCTAAAAATCGCTTAGCTCCAAAGGCTCTAATGTATAAAATAAGCTGTAAAAATCCCCCAAGCGAGCTTGCAAATGCAAGGCCAGCAGCTCCAAATTTCTGCATCAAAATGACAGCTAGGATCAAATTTATCACAAGGCAGATGATAGAAATTTTGGCTGCCTCTTTTTGCTTCATGTTTGCATAGAGCCAAAGCGAGAAAATTTTAGCCAGACCAAATGGCGTAAGCCCCACCAAATAGGCGCTTAGCACCTTGGCGCACTCAATGGTGTTTGCCCTTACGAAATTTCCTCTCTCAAACAAGAGCCAAATGATAAATTCGCTCATTACTATTCCTGTGATCGTGGCTGCTAGCAGAGCGCAAAGGAGCAGATAAAAGCTCTTTTTTGTCCAAACTAGAGCATTTGCTTCATCTTTTTGCTTTAAAAGCCTGGTGATCTTTGGAAAGAGTGCTTGAGAGAGCGCGATCGCAAAAATGGCAAGCGGGAGCTGAAAAATTCTATTTGCATAAAAGAGATAGCTTATCGAGCCACTTACCAAAAAGCTAGCTAGCCAAGTGTCCATAAATGCGCTTATTTGCATCGCACTTGAGCCAAGTAGGCCGTGGTAGAAATTTATAAAAAAGCCTTTGCTACTAGCTTTTTTGCCTTTAAAATATCCGCTTAGACCGCCCCAAAAAATTTTATTTAAGGCGTTAAATTTCATAGCAATTAGATGCACTAAAACTTGCAAAATACCGCCTGTAACGACACCAAAGCTAAGATAAAGTGCGACCACGCTCTCGCTCTTGCTACGAGCCAAAAGTAGCGATGCGATCATGGCTAAATTTAGCAGTGCTGTAGAAAACGCTGTTGTCGCAAAGTGCCCTTTATACTGAAGCAGTGCACCCATGAAAGTGACTATGTAAACAAGTGCTAGATAGTAGAAATTTATACGCACAAGCGGCACTGCATCGGTAATATTTTGTTCACTCAAGCCGCTTGCGATGATCTTTATAAAGTAGGGCGTAAATAAATTTACAAGAAGCGTTAATGCGCCTATAAAAAGTAGAAATTTGATGAAAATTTCAGCCTGAAAGATCGCTTTTTTCTTGCTATTTGCAAAATTTGGCAAAAATGCCTGCGTAAAGGCACCTTCTCCAAAGATACGGCGAAATAAATTTGGTATTTTAAAAGCGATAAAAAAAAGATCGCTAAATATGCCAGCTCCAAGGATAGAAGCTGTTAAAAGGTCTCTTATAAGTCCAAGAATTCTTGAAACCATAATGCCAACTGAGTTTGAAAAAAAACCTTTTATAAACATCGCTCACCTAAATTAAATTTGAAAACGCAATAGTAACAAAAGATGCTTTAAAGCTTACATAACCCAAATTTAATAAAATTTTGGCGATAATAAGAGCCAAATTTTATGTGAAATGGATCAATTTTGAGCGAGAACGTGCAAGAAAACGAGAGATTTTTACCGCCAACGCAAATTCAAACTTCAACGCCTTATATATCGCTTAAAGAACTAAGCAAGCAACACAGCGTACCGGTAGAATTTATAGATTTTAAAATTTTAGATATTT
The DNA here is from genome assembly GCF_015229955.1 of Campylobacter concisus. Lineage (NCBI taxonomy): Bacteria > Pseudomonadati > Campylobacterota > Epsilonproteobacteria > Campylobacterales > Campylobacteraceae > Campylobacter > Campylobacter concisus. Next base: position 812,320 of record NZ_JAAKYZ010000001.1, on the reverse strand, counting down.
TGACTTATTATAAAAATAAAGATAATGAAGAGCCAGTTTTTGTCCCTGAAGAAAATTTAAACTTTTTTGATGATAATGCATTTTATCTTGACGAGACACTAGAGATCGAGCAGATCTATGACGTGGAATTTTTTGATGTTAGGCTAAATGCTGTGCCAAAGCTTCCAAAGATAGAAATCGGTGTAAATTCAACGGTTACAAAAGTAGTCGCAAAAGTAAAAGCTACAAAAGATTGTGAATACGAACAGCATTACGAAGATAAACTTTTTGAATACATCGCCAAACAGCTTATGAAAGCTCAAATTTTAATAGGTATAAGGATCGGTAAACTAAAAGACGAGCTAAAACAAATTGCCTCAGTTGTGCATGTAAAGGGCGAACTTGATAAAGACTACATACTAAACATAACACAAGGTATAAATCCCAAAAAAGCTACCGATGCAAAGATACTTTACTACTACAAAGATAAACTTGATGCGATAAAAGAGGAAGATAAGGTTGATTACGCTGATAGAGGTTTTGTTTTCGGCGTGGCACAAGATGAAGTGATAATGGAAGAGAAAAAGTCTCACGAAGGGCAAAATGGCCGTGATGCGAGAGGCAAATTATTAGCAGTAGAAAAGCCAAAAGAAGATACTGGCAAAGAGATAAGTATAAGCGAAAATATAGAGAGAGTAGAAAATGACGATAGCATAATATATATCGCTAAAAAATCAGGATATGTAGTTGAGAAAAATGGCTCATTTGACATCGAAGAGCGTATAGAGATAAATGAAGCAAATTTTAAAACAACTGGCTCTATTCAAGCAGGCACTGATACAAATGTAACTTTGGTGGTTAGGGAAACTGATACTATAAAAGACGCCATCGGCACTGGCATCATCGTGGAGGCTGACGAGATAGAGGTTAAAGGAAATGTCGGTGCAAATGCGATGGTTAAAGCAAATGAAGTAATAATCGGCGGTCAAACACACCAAAAGGCTAAAATTTATGCAAAGAATGCAAAAATTTCTATCCACATCGGTAAGGTTGAAGCTGAAAATGTCGAGATAGATAGGCTAGAAGGCGGAAATGTCGTAGCAAAAAGAGTTAAGATAAATAGCGTCGTTGGTGGCTCTATAACCGCTCAAAATATCCAAATAAACACGCTTGGCTCAAACTGCACTATCACAGCTTCACACTTAATAGACGTAAGATATTTAAGAGGCACTGACAATAAATTTATAATCGATACTAGCAAAATGCCTGAGAGTGCTGAGGCTACGCAAGAGCAATTAAATAAGATCGAATATACAAAAGCAGAGCTTGCCTCACTTCTAAAAAATATTGAAACAAAGAAAAATGTCATAAATGAAAATAAAGACTCGATTTATACCATAAAAGCAAAGGTAGAAGAGCTCTCAAAAGCTAAAGTGATACCGCCAGTTACCTTTATGAAAAAGTTAAAAGAGTATCAAGGTCTAGTCAATGAATACAATACTTTGTTAAAAATTTTTAAAGATAAAAAAGAGTTGCTAGCTACTTTAAAAGATGAGCTTGAGATCATGCAAAATGGAATATTTTCTGCAAAAGTGATAAATAGAGGCAACTGGGTTGAGTTAAATGAGATTAGATTTGTTATCGTTGATCCTCCGCAAAATGTCACTTATATCTCAAAGCAAAATGAAACCGCTCATGCCATTACTTTGGAGAAGATCGGTGATGGCGATGAGGCTGAGTATAAGATCAAAAAGTCAAATAAATTAGAAGACTACACAGATACAAATTCTTAAGAATAAAAGGTTAAATGATGATAAAAGCGATCGAAGGTATCGTCAGCAAAAAAGATCCCGCATTTGTGATACTTAAGACAAATAGCGGCGTAAGCTATGGAATTTTTATCTCGCTTTTTTGCTCAGCCAAGCTTAGCAAGGGCGAAAAAGTCGAGCTTGCCATAACACAGATCATAAGAGAGGACGCAAATTTACTCTATGGCTTTTTGGATGCAAATGAGCAAAAGATGTTTGAGATGCTTATTAAATTAAATGGTATTGGAGCTAGCACGGCTATGGCGGTTTGCTCAAGTCTTAGCTCGCAAGCATTTACAAACGCCATAATAAGCGGCGACGCTGACACTTTTAAAAGCGTGCCAGGCATCGGACCAAAGACGGCTAGACGCATAATAGCCGAGCTAAGCGACGCAAAACTAATAAGTGATGAGAGCGTGCCAAGCTATCAAAATGAGGCACTTTTAGCACTTGAGGCGCTTGGCTTTAAACGTGAGAAGATAGTAAAAATTTTGCTTGAGTGTAAGAGTGAAAATACGAGTGATCTTATAAAAGAAGCACTAAAGAAATTAGGATAAGGATTAAAAAGATGAATTTAGGTGTGGTATTTGGAGCAAAGAGCTATGAACATGAGATAAGCATAGTTAGTGCGATAGTTTTAAAAAATGTCCTAAAGCAAGAGCTAAAATTTATATTTTGCGACGCAAATAGAGATTTTTATCTTATCGAGCAAAAAGATATGAGAGCAAATTTCTTTAGCTCTAGTAAATACAAAAATTCAAAAAAGCTCATTTTGTCTAAGGGTGGATTTTTCATACACTCTCTCTTTGGCGATAAAAAAGTAGAGTGCGATGTCATTATAAATTTGATCCATGGCATGGACGGCGAAGATGGCAAGATAGCAGCACTTTTTGACTTTTACGGCATAAAATATATAGGTCCAAGGCTTGAAGTAAGTGCGCTTAGCTACAATAAAGAGCTTACTAAATTTCTAGCGCAAAAAGCTGGCGTAAAGGCGCTTGATTATGAGATGCTAACTCGTCAAAGTGAGCCAAAATTTCACTATCCTATTATCTTAAAGCCAGCAAGGCTTGGAAGTAGTATCGGCGTAAATATAGTGCATGACGCCAGCGAGCTAACTTATGCAAAAGACGTAGCATTTGAGTTCGATAAAGATGTGCTTGTCGAGCCTTTTATAAAGGGAGTAAAAGAGTATAACCTCGCAGGCTGTAAGATAGATGGAAAGATAAAATTTTCTATCATCGAAGAGCCAAAAAAGAAAGAATTTCTTGACTACGAGCAGAAATATCTTAGCTTTTCAAATGAAAACAAGGTAAAAGAGGCTGAAATTTCTGAAGAGCTAAAGCAAAAGCTTAAATTTAACTTTTCAAAAATTTATGATTGTGGATTTGACGGAGCGATCATTAGATGCGACTTCTTTGTGATAGATGATGAGGTCTATCTAAATGAGATAAATCCAAATCCAGGAAGCCTTGCGAACTATCTATTTGAGGATTTTGAGAGCACTTTAAATGCTCTTGCAAACTCACTTCCAAGAGAGCGTAATATAAAGATCGATTATAGCTTTATAAACTCGATCACTTCAGTAAAAGGTCGCGGAAAAATTTAGACCATTTAGTAGATTATAAAGTACTTTGTGATATTTTACGTAAAATTTTACACAAAGAGCGACAATGGTAACTTTTACAAAAGACGAAATTTATACGGCAACTGAAGTGGTTAGAAATTTTAGTTCAGTGCTCTCTCGCGTGGGAGCTAATGAATTAAAAAGAGCGGTCATTGTTAAAAATAATAAATTTGAAGCAGTGCTTTTAAATATGGAAGAGTATGAGCGCCTTTGCGAAGCAGTGAGTGTGCTTGAGAGCATTTATACTGCAAAAAAAAGAGAGAACGATGGCGAGTAGGGCGGTAAAGTACGGCTCAAATGAGTTTGATATAAACTACGAGATCGTAAATCCAAAATGTAAAAAAATAGTGCTTTTCTTGCACGGCTGGGGCGCTAATAAAGAGATAATGAAAAAGGCGTTTGGGCACTATCTAAACGAGTTTTGCCACGTTTATATCGATATGCCAGGTTTTGGTAAAAGCTCAATTACTGATCCTTTAAAAACAAGCGATTATGCAAAAATTGTTAAAAATTTTTGCGCTGAGCTTGGCATAAAGCCAGATATCATCGTAGGTCATAGCTTTGGTGGTAAGGTCGCAACGCTTCTAAAGCCGCCATATCTTGTGCTTTTAAGCTCAGCTGGCATAATTGTCAAAAAGCCATTTATCGTGCGCGCAAAGATCGCTATTTTTAAAATTTTTAAGCTTTTTGGATTTGGAAAATTTTATAAACTCTTTGCCACAAAAGATGTGAGCGGTATGAGCAGAGTGATGTATGAGACCCTAAAAAACGTAGTTGATGAGGATTTTACAAAGCATTTTGCTAGCTTTAGCGGCAAGGCTTTGATATTTTGGGGAGAAAATGACAAGGCAACGCCTATAACAAGCGGAGAGAGCATACATAAGCTCATAAAAAATAGTTCATTTTTTCCACTTAATGGTGATCATTTTTTCTTTTTACTTCACGCTAAATTTATAAGTGACGAGATAGAAAAAGGGATAAATTTTGAGCCAAATGAAGCAAAAAATGTTGTGCTTGACGATGAGAGCGGGATCGAGGAGATAAGATGAGTATATTTTTAAATATAAGCACAGTTTTATTTATCTTTGCGCTCGCTTTTTATGTGATTACTTGCTTTCAGTGGTTTTCATATAGGCCTGAGCGTGTGCTCTTTCACTTCACGAAGCCCGCTTGGCACGTCTTTTTCTTTATCGTGCCGTTGGTGCTATTTTATACGACTGGCAAGTGGTTTTTTATCTATTTTTACTTTGCACTTTTGCCAGCTCTTTATCTTTGGCACAAAAAACTTGATAAAAAGTTAGTAATTACTGGCAGGATCAAGCACTTTTTTGTGATCCTTGCTTGTGCTATTATCTTAAACTATGCTTTAAATTTCATCATCCACAAGGTGTTTTTGGCTCCTATGCCACTTTTTGTCTTGGTTGTGAGCCTATTTTTTAGTGAAATTTTAGAAAAGATAAAATTTCAAGGATTTAAAAACAAGGCACTTAAAAAACTTGGCGCAAATAAAGATCTAAAAATCATCTTGATCACCGCAAGCTACGGCAAAACTAGTATCAAAAATTTCTTATTTGAAATTTTAAAAGATAGCTTTGTCTGCTACAAAACGCCTCGCAGTGTAAATACAATGGCTGGCATCATCAAAGATATCAACGAAAACTTAAGCGAGCAAACGCAAATTTACATCGCTGAAGCAGGCGCTAGGCTAAAGGGCGACATCCTAGAGATCACTAAATTTCTAAATCCACAAATCGTCATCGTTGGCGAGATCGGCGCTCAGCACATTGAGTACTTTAAAACACTTGATAATATCCGCTCTACCAAGCTTGAAGCACTTCAAAGCACTCGTTTGCAAATGGCATTTTTACATAGCTCGACAAAGAAAGAGCCAAGCCAAAATTTAGAAATTTACGATGAAAGTCTAAAAGATATAAATGCAAATTTAGATGGAATTTCATTTATGCTTGATGACAAGAGTTACGCTTCGCCGCTGCTTGGCAAATTTAACGCTACAAATTTAGCTGTTTGCATCAAGGTGGCAAGATATCTAAAAATGAGCGATGAGGCGGTAGATAGAGCGCTATCTAAGATGAAAAACGTCGAGCACCGCCTAAGCAAGATCGAGGCTGGCGGTAAGTTGATAATTGACGATAGTTTTAATGGGAATTTCTCAGGCATGAGCGCAAGCTACGAGCTAGTAAGCACCTATGCTGGCAGAAAAGTGCTGCTAACACCTGGTATCGTAGAAAGTGATGCGGAGCAAAATGCAAGTTTAGCCAAGGTGATAAATGAAATTTTCGACCTTGTCATCATCACAAGCTCGCTAAACGCCGAAGTTTTGCTAAAACACATCATAAAGCCAAAGATCATCATCTTAAAGGATAAAAATAAAATGCAAGAAATTCTAGCTCAAAATACGCGTGCTGGCGATCTCATACTATTTTCAAACGATGCACCGAGCTTTATATGAAAAAGATAGTTTTTTTAATCCTAGCTTTAAATTTAGCATTTAGCTTTGATATTGATGATTATGACAGAGGCATTGAGGCGCTAAATGCCGGAGATTACGTAGCTGCGTATGAAATTTTCTATGATGGCTGTGAGCAAAAAGATGTGCTTTCGTGCGAGGCTTTGGGTGATATGTTTGTAAATGAAGAGATAAATGAGCAAATGGATAGTGATCTAAAAAAACACTCAAATATCGAGCTTGGCGTGAGTTATTATATGAAAAGCTGTGACCTTGGCTACCAAAATGCTTGTGATGATGTGATGAGCTTAAGGGATGATTTAAATATAAGCCTACCAGCTGGTGTTTATGAAAATGCCAAAGCAAGGTACGATGAGATAAGACAAGAAGACGAAAAAGAAGAAGCCTTAAGCGAGCAAAATACGACTTTGCAAAAATAAATTCTCTAGTTTTAGACTAGATTTACTTTTAGCGTATGCTCTTTTAGGCTTGCTGGAATTTTGCCATTTTCAAGCTCGATCAGTTCGCTAACTCTTAAAACATAAAAATCCTGCAAACTTTTGTTTGCAAATTTTTCAAGCTTTTTTGAAAGCGTGTCAAACATATAAAACTCAGCATCATTGCTAGCTAGTAAAAAATCAGCCCCACTATCAAACGCATTAAAGATGGTCTTGCTTGCAAGTGCAAATGCAAGCTTTTCGTTTACTTTTAAAAGCTCAAATCCACAAGGAAATTTATTGTTTAGATTTATAAAATTTGCTCTAAATTTATCTAAATTTTCAGGGATTTTATCGCTTATGGCTATTTTAAACTCTTTAAATTTATCCAAGCTCTTTATCTTTTCAAGCTCATTTTTTTGGGTTTCATTCTCTTTTATCCCTAAAATTTCTTTAAAAAACCTAATCGCTTCGGTATAAATTTCGCTTCCGCTAAAGATAAAATCATCAATCTTGCAAGCTATCAAAATGCCATTTTCATTGTTGATAAGCCTTATGATTTCATCATTTTTTTCTTTTTTATAAAGATGATGAGCCAGTATGATAGCAGCTGCACCTATAAAATTTGGCTCGTATTCTCTCACAAAATCAGCATAAAAATATGGCTTTAAGCTTACATAAAATTCTTTGCCTGCTTGATCACAAAATTTCTCAAATGGCTTAAATTTCTCCCAAAAGTCGTCATCATTTATCTCAAGATCTAAAACCGCTCGTTTTTCATCAAGTGGCGAAATCACAAGCTCGCCTACAAATTTTTCATATAAATTTACTAATGGTTCAGCAGTGCTCACTACGACATCATTTACTTTCACAAAGCCAGTTATTGGCTGAAAATACGGATCAATCTTTTTAATATGCAAAAATAGTTCATCAAGATTTGCGTAATCTAAAATTTCTAAAAAATATGGTTTAAAATACGACAAAATATCCTTTTTTGCATTAAATCTAAAAATTTCTATTTTTTGCATTTGACTCCTTTTTCGGCTTATTTTATCCTAAAATTAAAAGGAGTTTCATTATAATGGCCCGATGGATAAAGAAAATTTTACGATTGAATGCTTTGGTAACGCTTATATTGGCGATGATGCGGCTGTGCTTGGCAAGCAGGTCTTTAGCAAGGACATCTTTGCTGAAAACTCGCACTTTAAGCATGGCTGGCTAAGCCTTGAAGAGATCGGCTACAAGGCGATGATCGTAAATTTTTCAGATACGATCGTGATGAATGCTAGGCCAAAATTTGCGCTTCTTGGACTTAGTTTGCCAAAGAATTTTTCGCCGCAGCAAATCAAAGAGCTAAGCGGTGGCATAAACAGAGCGTGCGAGGAGTTTGGCGTAAAGATAATCGGTGGTGACACGATAAGTAGCAAAATTTTAAATATAAGCGTTAGTGTAATTGGCGAGCTAAATGGCAAAGCTGTGCTTAGAAAAAATGCGAGATTTGGCGATCTAGTGGCTTTTACTGGCGAGCTTGGAGGTAGCAAAAAGGGGCTAAATTCGCTTCTGAGGCTAGCTAAAATTTCAAAAAACTCGCGATTTAAAAAGCCTATTTTAAGAGATAAATTTTTCCACAAAGCAGCTCATCTTGTAAACTCAGCTATGGATATCTCAGATGGGCTAAATGCCGATCTTGCTAAGCTTTTAAAGGCTAGCAAAAAGGGTGCTAAAATTACAAAAAAGCTAAGTAAATTTGAGCTTAGTAGCGGTGAAGAGTATGAAATTTTATTTACTTTTAGTCCTAAAAATTTAAACGCCATCAAAAGGATCGCCGCAAAAACACGGACAAAGATTAATATCTTTGCAAAAATTTCAAATAAAAGGTTAAAACAAAATGCAAGAAACCACCACTTTTAAGCCACTTTATGCGCTGACTCATGCGCCCATAGAGGCCTATTTTTCTAAAAATTCAGATGATTTTGTCGTGCGTGAGATACCACTTTACGAGTTTAGTGGGGATGGCGAGCACTTGATCGTTGAAATTTCTAAAAAAGATATGACGACAAGCGACGCTTTACACGCTTTAAGCGAGGTTACAGGAGCTAAGATGCGTGATTTTGGCTATGCTGGGCTAAAGGACAAGCAGGGCATGACGACACAATTTATCTCAATGCCTCGTAAATTTGAGGGTACGCTTGCAAACTTTAGCCATGAAAAGATGAAAATTTTAAATTTAAGCGTGCATAAAAATAAGCTTCGTATCGGACATCTAAAGGGAAATAGCTTTTTTATCCGCTTAAAAAAGGTGCTACCAAGTAATGCCAAAAAGCTAGAGCAAGCATTTGTTAGTATCGATAAAATGGGCTATGCAAACTACTTTGGCTATCAGCGTTTTGGTAAATTTGGCGACAATGCCGAAACTGGCCTGGAGCTTCTTAAAAATGGGACGATAAACGGCAAAAAGAGCAAAAATGTAAAGCTAAACGACTTTTTGATCTCGGCATATCAAAGTGATCTTTTTAATCGCTGGCTTAGCAAACGCGTGGAGATTTCGAGGCTTGCGCAGGATTTTAGCCTAGGTGAGCTAGCTCAAATTTACCCGTATCTTGACGGCACGATTTTGAAAAATTTAAAATCGCAAAAGAGATTTTTTAAGCTAATTGAGGGCGAAGTTTTGGGGCACTACCCGCACGGCAAGTGCTTTTTGTGCGAGGATTTGGATGCGGAGGGCGCGCGCTTTGACGCTAGAGATATCACTAGCTGCGGGCTGATCGCGGGTGCGAAGGCGTATGAGGCGCAGGGCGCAGCTAGGGCAGTAGAGGATCAAATTTTCTCGCAGGCAAATGAATACAAAGCTAAAATGACGGGATCTAGGCGCTTTGCGTGGTGCTACTTGGAGGATGCGAGCTACAAATACAACGAGGAAAAAGCGCACTTTATGATAAATTTCACGCTGCAAAAAGGCAGCTACGCGACTGTTGTGCTAGAAGAAATCTTGCATAAAAATATCTTTGAGTAGGGCGGCGGCTTGTCTTGCGAGCGCTTTTAAATGATTTTTGCGTCTATGCTGGTAACTGCAAGCAGAGTATAAATTTCGCTCTGCGATAGGCTACATACCTTATCTTGGGACGAAATTTACTTCTTTTGTTTAGCTACGAGCATAGTGACACAGAAAACATTTAAAACCATCTCGCAAAACTTCGCCTTAACTTTTAAGTTTAAATTTCACAAATCAAAATTCACCTCGCCTGACGCTCTTTAAAAGCTGTGAGCCAAGCGGTACAAAAATACTTTACTTTATTGTTTTAAATTTAAATTTGTGGCTAAATTTATCAAATTTTTGCACCAAGATCCTTATCCTAAAATCGCTAAATTTTACCCGTAAAGCAAGATGCGCTGGCGACGCGAAACACAAGTGTTTCTAAGCTCGTTTGGATATAATGGGTTTGCAAATTTATATTTTAAAAGGATTAAAAATGGCAAATATTTTTCTTTGCTCTTACTTTGCGGAGGTTGCGAGCAAGATTAATGAAGTGGTAAATTTTCAAGGCAAAGATATTGTTTTTATAGATACTGCGGCCAAATTTGAAGAGGTAAATTTCTACGTCGGCGAAGCGGTGGAAATTTTAGAAAATTTTGGTGCGAAGCTAAGACGCCTTGACGTCTCTTGCGCCAAGAATTCGGCGGCACTAGTATCTAGCCAAGATGAGCCATCTTGTGAAGATGAAATTTTATCTGCCATTAGTCAGTGTGATATCATTTACGTTAGCGGTGGAAATACATTTTATCTGCTTAACGAGCTGCGAAAATCGTGTGCCGCCCAAGCTATAAAAAATGCAGTCAAAGCGGGCAAAATTTATATCGGTGAGTCGGCGGGAGCGATCGTGGCCGCACCAGATACGAGATATGCTACGCTGATGGATGAAAATAGCGCGAAAACGAGTGATTTTACAGGGTTAAATTTGGTTGATTTTTACATCGTACCGCACTTTGGTTGTGAGCCTTTTGTGGAAGCTGCACGCGAGACAATGAAAAAATTTGGCAATTCTTGTGATTTGCGTCCTATAAATAATGCTGAATTTATTGCGCTTTGAGATAAATTTTTAACAAAACATACGCTAAATATTTACTCAAAGCACTCTATCTGTTTGCAAATCTGCCTTTTAAATAAAAAACATAAAGTTAAAAGTCTAAAGCTTTTAAAGCTAGAAATTTAAGCCAAAGCCGCTATAATTTCGCTCTGGCACGGTAAGCGATCGCTTTTGATTTTTGAAAAAGAGGAAAGTCCGAGCTGCGATAAGACAAGGTTCCATCTAACGGATGGCTAGGGAAACCTAAGGGATAGTGTAACAGAAAGTAGACTTCCGCTTCGGCGGTAAAGGTGAAACGGCGGAGTAAGAGCCCACCGGCACGCTTGGTAACTTGCGTGGCCATATAAACCCAACCTGCAGCAAGAAGGGATGGTTTTGGTCTTATATTAAAACCCTTCGCTAGAGCTTGTTTGTAAAAGCAAGCGTAGATAAATGATCGCTCAAGACAGAACTCGGCTTAACGCCGTGCCTTTAAATTTATAAAAACAGATTAGTTTGTTACGTATTTTTGAGCTTTTTGTAGTTTTATAAGCTCATTTTGGATGTGTGAAGACTTGCTTTTTAAAAGCTCTATTGCACCGCCAATTAGTGCTTGTGCTTCTTGTGCCAAAGCTAGGCTCGTAAACATATCTTCACTAAAATTTTCTGATAAAGCAGCTATCTTGCCTGTATCTTCGTTTATCAATGCTAATTTAAATTCATTAATCCAACTATTCACCTGATGTTACCTCTCTCCATGCTTCTGATAGTTGCTTTACGACATTGGTTACTTCATTTAAGGCTGCGACATCATTTTGTATATTTGCCATAGCAAGAAGCTGCATCTGTCTTGTATAGAGGCCGCTAAGATAGTGGGCTACGTCGCCTTGAGAATAATCAAGCGAATTTAAAAGCTCAACAAAAATAGCGTTTGTCCTATTAATATAATAAACTTTTTTCTCTATATCTCCAGCTTCTATCGCCTTTTTTGTACGAAATATAAATTTTAAAATTCCGTCATAAAGCATTTCTATTAATTTAGTTGGGGACTCTATGCCCCCAAAACTAGACTGTGCGTATGCACTATATGCACTTTGATTCATCTTTCTCTCTTATTTTCTACTATTTATCTCTGCATCGATCATTGATTTTAGTGTCGAGAACTGATTTTCTAAGCTCGCGATGATAGCGTTATACTTGATAAAACGCTCTTGCATTGTTGTGTACTTTTCATCTAAAAGCTTTTGTGTGCTCTCTTTGTTTTTTGTGATCGACTCGTTTTCGTCTTTTAACTGATTTTGCATAGCAACCATCGTACCACTTTTGCCAACGACACCATCAAGCATTTTAGCTAGCTTTGTAAATAGCCCATCTGTCTTTTTGGTTACTGGATTTATGGTAGCTTCATTCATACCTAGAGCTGTTAAGGCTGAATTTTTACCTTTTACCTCGATATTTTCGCCATCGCTTCTTTTTAAGACGATTCTTTTACCACTTTTATCAAGACTAGCTGTAACTCCAGTTATGCCAGCGTCATTTATAGCTTGTTGAAGCTTTAGTGCGTTCTCTTCGGCTGTGGCTGTGGCTGTAGTTGAGAACGTAACTGACTTGCCATTTATCGTAAGATCACCAGCTTTTATGTCTAGTGCTCCAGCGCTAACAGTCGATGCTCCCATATAGCTTATTGGCTCGATCTTGCTTGATCCCATGAAAAATTTCTGAATCTCTTCAGGATCTTTGCTAAGAGCTGCATTTAGTTTATTTAGATCAAGCTGAAGTTGTCCGTCTTTATCAGGCACTATGCCATATTTACTTAATGCTTTGCCTTCGCTATCTTGTCCATTTACAAGACGACCAATGTTTGATCTTAAGCTTGAAATTTCGCTAACGCCTTGGAAAGTGCCAGCTCCCTTTTCCTCGTCATATTTTGTGGCTATACCAAGGTTCATGGTCATTAGGTTGTAGTCTTTGATAAATTCTTCAACCGCTTTTATTACCTCTTTTGTATCCTGAGAGACGCTTACGTTTGTTTTACCAGTTTCATTTAATGTAATAGAAATTCCCGGCCTTAAGTCGTTGAAGGTATTTTTGCTTCTTTTTACATTTACTCCGTTATATGTAAATTCCGCATCTTGTGCCTTTAAAATTCTATTTTTTTCAAAATTTGATGTCATCTTTGGTGTACCATCAGGATTTGTTAGTAGAGTACCATTTGCATCTTTGTCCTGAAACTGCGTACTATCCCAGCCAAGCTTATCTAAAACACCAGCCGTATCATTTGAAAATTTAATAGTCTGTGTTGCGCCAGTATTGCCTGATTGAAGCATGATTTGATTTGGTTTATCTCCGCCAACATTTAAAATTCTAGCTTGTAATTTACCACCACTGATATCATTTATCTTGTCTACAATATCTTGATATGTGGTTGATCTAGTTACGCTAATAGAAAATTTTTGTCCATCGATTTCAACATCAAAAGAGCCGTTGTTTGTCGCACCTACTAAGCTTGAAGCGTTTTTGAAATTTGAGCTTTGAAATGTATCTTTTTGAGCAAGTTTTTGCACATCTATACTAAAATTTTGCACGCTAACGCCATTTGCTGCTGAGGCTGTTACGCTTTTGCCAGCATTGTTTGTAGTTCTTTTTAGATAAAGTGCCTCTCCGCCAAGTGTTTTGCCACTTACGTTTACGTTGCTAACTAGAGTTTTTAGCGCTGCAAGGTCTTTTTGCTTTAGGTCATTTCTCTCTAGCCTTTTTGTTAAAGGCTTGATCTGTCCTGCTTCATCTGCTTCTTTTAATTTCTTGATAAGATCGTCATTTAGTCCGCTATTTTTTGTACCGATTCCTAAATTTGTTACGTTACCTACTGCCATTTTTAACTCTCCTTGTCAAAAAGTATTCCGATACTTTCCTTGAAATACTCGCTTATTCTTATAGCTTCTTTGCTTGGAAGTTGTGTTATCTCCTCGCCAGTTTTAGCGTCTTTTACTTGCACGACCATTAAATTTAGCTTCTCGTTGTAAGCAAATCTTACATTAGTATCGAGCTGCTGCATTTGATAGTTTAGTCTGTCAGTGACCTCTCTTGTTCTTTTGGCAAGCTCTTCGTTGCTAAGTCCGTCTAGCTCGTTAACATCTTTGGTTTCATTGTTTTTATCAGCACTTAATTTAACATCAGAATGCTCGATAGGTCTGCTATCTATTTGACGCTGAGTAGATGTGCTCATGCTCGTATCTAGTACCTGATTTGCTGCTGCCTTAAAGATTTCCATAGTTTTACTCCTTAAAACTTACGTTAGCTTCTACATCGGTAAAATTTTAAAATCCTTTAGTGTTTATACAAATTTTTGATTATTTAGGCTAAAATCGAGCAAAAATTTATAGGAAGAGATATGAAAATTTCATTTGAGTGCGAGTGTATTTTGCTTCAAAAGACACTGTTGCTTTTTTGTGGAAATTTGGCTGCTCATCATAAGGATTGTGATTTTGTAGTGAGTGACCGCGAGATTGCGACAAAAAAACCACTATTTATAATAGGGAAAAATGCTCATCTTTCTCATCCTTTTAACAAGACGACACTTCTTGATACGCTTGAAGAATTTTACTCAGCTATGCAAATTTCAAAAGCAAATGAGCTAAATGAAGCTAAAAATGAAAAGGGCTTAGAAGAGAAGATTTCACTTTTGATAGATAAATTTAAAGCCGATTTACTTGAAATTTTAAGGGCAAATCAGTGAAGCTTTACACTAAAATTTCAAGTGGTAAATTTAAAGGCAAAAGGCTTGAACTTCCAAGTCTAAGCACGACTAGAAGCACAAAAAGCATCGTAAAAGAGTCATTTTTTAACGTCATTAGAGATGAAATTTACTCACTTACATTTATAGAGGGTTTTGGTGGAAGTGGCGTGATGGCAAGCGAGGCCGTTAGCAACGGAGCACGTGAGGTTATCGCTATCGAAAAAGATAGAGCCGCTTTTAAGATCACGCAAAGCAACCTTGCAAGCCTAGAATGCTCAAATTTAAAAGCGATAAATGGCGATACTTTTTCTGTCTTGCCTGATCTTGTAAATTCTCAAAGTGGTAAAGTCTTGCTCTACCTTGATCCGCCATTTGACATAAGAGCTGGCTTTGATGATATCTACGAAAAACTTGTAAATTTAATCTCGCAGTTAAAAAAAGAGAAAATTTATATGATAGTTTTTGAGCACAACAGCGACTTTAAATTTAGCGATGAAATTTCTACATATAAGCTTGTAAAATTTAAAAAATTTGGAGCTACTTCGCTCTCTTACTTCCAATAATTTATAAAAATTTGGAACATCTTTTGCTTTAAAAACCTAAAATAGCTAAATTTTAGGAAAAAATATGAAAAAATTTTTATCTTTTGTAGCAGCTTCAGTGATAGCTACTTCAGCCTTTGCTACGCAGATAAAAGAGCTTGCAAGCATAGTTGGCGTAAGAGATAACCAGCTAATAGGCTACGGCCTAGTTGTCGGACTAAACGGCACAGGTGATGGCTCAACGTCAAAATTTACGATCCAGTCTTTATCAAACATGCTTCAAGGTGTAAACGTAAAGATAAATCCAGATGATATCAAGTCAAAAAACGCAGCTGCTGTTATGGTAACAGCTAAGCTTCCTGCATTTGCAAGGCATGGCAATAAGCTTGATGTCGTTATCTCATCTATTGGCGATGCAAAAAGTTTGCAAGGTGGTACTCTTCTAATGACGCCACTAAAAGGCGTTGATGGTGATATTTACGCTTTGGCTCAGGGTGCTTTAAGCATCGGTGGTAAAAGCGTGGGTAGATCAGGTGGCAATCACCCGACCGTTGGCTCTATTCTAAATGGAGCTTTGGTTGAACGAGAAGTAACTTATGATATTTACAATCAAGATAACATAAGACTAAGCCTAAAAGATACAAATTTTAAAACTGCTCTTGATATCCAAAATGCTATAAATGCAAATATTTCTGATGATGCCGCAAAGGCGATCGATCCAAGAACGGTTATCGTTAAAAAGCCAGATGATGTTAGTATTATCGAGCTTGCAAGCGCTGTGCTTGATCTTGATGTGGAGTATAAGCCAGATGAGAAGATAGTGGTTGATGAAAGAACTGGCACGATAGTAAGTGGCATAAATGCTGTGGTTAGTCCAGTTGTCTTAACGCATGGTGCAATCACAATAAAAATAGAGCCAAATAGCTACGATGAGGCAGCGCAAAATGATGTAAATATAGGAAGTGATACGTCTGTCGCACCTAGTCAAAATTTACTTAAAATTTCAGGCGAAAAAACAACCGTTGCAAACGTAACAAGAGCTTTAAATAAGCTTGGGGCAACACCAAGCGATATCATATCGATACTTGAAAATTTAAAGCGAGTTGGTGCGATACAGGTTGATTTGGAGATAATATAATGCAAATAGATAACACCTTAGCGCTAAATTCATACAATGAAATTTCAACAAATAAGATAAAAAATGCAAATGCTAAACAAGATGCACTTTTAAAAGAGCAAACCGATGCGTTTGAGGCATATATGGTAAAGGCTGTACTTGATATTGCTTTAAAAGAAGATGAGCACAACTCGCTATATCCAAAAGCTGCTGGTAGCGATATCTATAGGTCAATGTATAACGATGCAATGAGTAAAGCATTGAGTGGAAATCTTGGTTTTTCAGAACTTTTGTACGATTTTTTAAAGAGAGACTCTTAAGTAAATTTATATTCTGCCGATGTAGTGATATAAATATTTTATTTTAAGAGGTATGAATATGATAACACCTTTGAACCAAAGACCAAATTTTCAGGCAAATACGCTAAATAAAAATAGCGATGCCAAGGTCGAAACTCAGAGTAAAGAAGTAAGAACAAACGAAAACGCAAAGCTAAAAGAGATAGCTGATGCCATAGCAAATGGCACTTATCAGGTTGATATCTCAAAAACGGCTAGGGCTGTGGCTGATGCGCTGCTGTAATTAAGGAATTTAAATGATAAAAAAGCTTTTGGACGAGGCTATAGGCGAGCTTGATGAGCTCATAAATTTAACCATACAAGATATCGCAAATATAAAAGAGGCTAAGCACTCAAGCGTTGATGAGAGTGTAAAGAAAAAAAATGCCTTAGTTCGTGCATTTGAAGATACAAAAAGAGCACTAGATAAAGAGCTTTTAAAGGTATCAAAAGAGAGCGGTACGACTACACTTGCTACTGTTTTAGACGATGAAGTGAAGTCAAAGCTTGTACTTATGCGTTCAAAGCTTGAAAATTTACATAAAGTTAATAAAGAATATGCAAGACATGTTGTTGCTGTTAAAGAATTTTTTGACTCACTTAATGAAAAAATTTTTGGAACTAAAACAAGTGAATACGGCCAAGATGGAAATAGCATAGATAATAATTTTTATAAATCAAGGGTTTAAAAAATGGCTAATATTTTTATGTCATTAGGCACGGGTGTTTCAGGACTAAATGCGGCCCAGCTTCAAATAAGTACAACCGGAAATAATATCGCAAACGCTGATAGCAACTACTATACAAGGCAGCGTGTTGTCCAATCCGCATCTCCAGCGATGAATACAGTACCTGGCGGAGTTGGTACAGGCACGCAAGTAGATACTATAACAAGGCTTCATGATGAGTTTGCCTACTCAAGACTAAAATACTCATCGTCAAATTTAGAAAATACAGCCTATAAACAAAGAATTTTGCAAGAAGCTACAAAATATTTTCCTGATCTAAAAGATAATGGAATGGTAAAGGATATTCAGGAGTATTTTTCCGCGTGGAATAACTTTGCTTCAAACCCTAATGCAGGTGCTCAGAAAGTAAATTTGATAAATAAAGCAAGTGTATTGACTGCAAGTATCAACCGCTCATCAAAGATGCTTTACGATATGCATGAAAAGATTGATGAAACGATAAAAATAAATATAAAAGAGATAAATTCGCTAGGCAGACAAATAGCAAACATTAATAAGCAAATCCAAAGAATAGAATCAGGCGCGGATGCTGGTATAAAAATAAATGCAAATGATCTTCGTGATAAACGTGATGAGCTTGAGCTTGCTATGTCAAAGCTGGTAAATACAGCAGTTTATAAAAGCGATCTAAAGAGCAATTCTAGGGTAGATACAGGAATAACAGATCAAGGAAAATACTACAATCTAAACATTGGTGGCGTAAGTATCGTTGATGGTGTAAATTTTCACGAAATTTCTATGAGTTCAACTGAAAGTGGACGATATACAAAAATTTATTATGAAAGAGAAGATGGCAGAAGAATCCCAATGGAAGAAAAGATCACAGGCGGTAAAATCGGAGCTGCACTTGATCTTAGGGGCCGAAACTACGAGCCAGATAATGATAAATTTAGCGACGGAACGATCCAAAAATACATTGATAATTTAAATACATTTAGTAAAACATTGATAACAAGTACAAATAATATCTATGCCGAATCCGCAGTTGAAATTTCTAACTCAGATCCGATAAGTTATTTAGAAGGCGATAAGACGTTGATGAATCATGATAATAGTATAAGAAACGGAAGTTTTGAAGCTATTGTTTATGATAACAAAGGCAATGTCGTGGCCAGAAAAACTATAAATGTAAATGGTACGACGACGATGAATGATACAAGATATGGCAACTCTATCGTCAAAGACTTTAACTCAAACTCAGATGACAATAAAGACAATAATATGCTAAATGACGTTGATGACTTTTTTGAGGCGTCATATTTTTATGATAAAAATACTAAAAAAGGCACATTTTCTCTCATTCCAAAACAAGCTCAAGGGCTTTATAGCATATCAATAGTCGATCACGGTACAAATTTTCCAGGCGCTGTTGGCATAAATAGATTTTTTTCAGGTACTGACTCAAATAGTATCGGCATAAATCAAAATTTTACCCAAGACCACACAAAGCTTCGTGCCTACTCAAAGCCAGTTATCGGAAATAATGAGGTTGCAAATAAAATGATCCAGCTTCAGTATCAAAAGCAGACCTTTTACTCAAGTGGCATAGCACTTGATAGAGATGAGACGATCGAGGGATATTACCGCTATCTTACGACTGACATGGCGAGTGATACAGAGGCAAATAATACTATCCACGACACAAATACGTCTTTGCAAAAGACAGCTGAAGAGGAATTTCAATCAACAAGTGGCGTAGATACCAATGAAGAGCTTACAAATTTGATCCGCTTTCAAGCAAGTTACGGCGCAGCGGCAAAGATCATCACAACCGTTGATCAAATGCTTGACACGCTTCTTTCACTAAAACAATGAGCGAGCTAAAGAGCCTTTTAGACTCACACGTAATTAGTAAAAATACAAATTCGGGGCTATTTGACGCCCCGGATCCTCTTCAAGTAGCTACTAAATTTAAAGAGCCAAACATAGCACTCATTTGCGCGTTATTTGCTTACGGCAACGCAAAAATGATAGTGAAATTTCTAAATTCGCTTGAATTTAGCCTGCTTGATGAGAGCGAGCAAAATATCAAGAAAAAATTATCAAATTTTAAATACCGCTTTCAAAATGAAAACGACGTAAAAGAAATTTTTATCACACTTTCACGCCTAAAAAAAGAGGCTGATATTGAGCAAATTTTGCGCCAAGGTCTTGCAAAAAACGGCGAGATGATAGAAGCAGTAAATGAGCTTATTAAATTTATTTATGGGCTAAATTCTTACCGCTCGGACGGATATGAGTTTTTCTTTGGCAAGAGCTTTAGTAAAGAGCCACAAAGCCCATATAAACGATACAATATGTATCTTCGCTGGATGGTTAGAGATAGCGACATTGACCTTGGGCTATTTAAAAATTTACCAAAAGATAGGCTTTTGATGCCACTTGACGTGCACACGCATAGGGTTTCTTTAAATTTAGGACTTATAAATAGAAAGAGCTACGATTTCAAAGCAGTCATGGATCTTACAAAAAAACTTAGAGAATTTGATGAGCTAGACCCGATAAAATACGACTTTGCACTTTATAGAATAGGGCAGAGCAAAGAGCTAGAAACTATCGTAAAAAATCTCAATCAATAAAAATTATTGCTAAATTTTTAAATTTAGGGTAGACTTGCCATACAATTTTATCCATAAGGAGCTTGTATGAAAAAAATCGTTTTACTAAGTGCAGTTTTAGGAACTTTGCTTTTTGCTCACGAAGGTCATCACTTTGATCCAAAGGCTGGCGAACATCTAGTTATACCTGTTAATGAGCTAAGCGAGAAGGGCGACAAGAGTGTCGGCGAAGTAGTAGCTGTTAAGACAAATTACGGCGTTGCATTTTTTCCAAATTTAAAAGGACTTACTGCAGGACTACACGGCTTTCACATCCATGAAAATGCTGACTGTGGTGCGACTGAAAAAGGTCTTGGCATGAAAGCAGGCGGTCACTGGGATCCAGCTGGCACAAAGATGCACTCTTTTGCTTGGGATGACAAAGGTCACAAAGGTGATTTGCCAGCACTTTATGTAGATGCTGAGGGCAATGCGAACTATCCAGTACTAGCTCCAAAGATAAAAAGTCTTGATGAGCTAAAAGGTCACTCACTAATGGTTCATGTTGGTGGCGACAATCACAGCGACAACCCAAAAGCCCTTGGCGGTGGTGGCGCTAGAATGCTTTGTGGCGTTATTAAGTAATCACTTTAGTAAGCGAGTCTTTGGGCTAGATCTAAAGGCTCGTTAAAATTTATAAATTTTAAAAATCTCTCATTTCAAATATAAAAATTTTACAAAAAGATAAGTACAAATAAATTACAATCTGCTTTTATTTCAATTATCAAAAGAGTAAAAAAATGGAATTTAATCTACTTAGTTATGTTGTTTTTTTTGTAGCCGCGTTTTTAGGTGGTTTTATCGATTCTATCGCTGGTGGAGGCGGCCTTATAACGCTTCCAGCTATTATGGCGATGGGCGTACCACCACATCTTGCGCTTGGTACAAATAAGCTTCAAGGTGTCTTTGGCAGCTTTACAGCGACTCTAAATTTCACAAAACGGGGATTAATTAATTATAAAGAGTGCTTTGTAGGTATCGTTTTTACTTTCATTGGAGCTATCATTGGAGCAGTGGTTATTCTATTTTTAAATACAAATTTTTTAAAGATAATTATCCCATTTTTGCTGATTGCTATTTTCATCTACACGCTTTTTATGCCAAAAGTCGGCGAAAATGATAGAGCCGCAAAGATGAATGAAAAGCTATTTTATGTAGTTTTTGGGCTGATACTTGGCTTTTATGATGGTTTTTTTGGTCCAGGAACAGGCTCTTTTTGGACATTTGCGATAGTGGCATTAATTGGGCTAAATTTAAAAAAGGCCGTCGCTCATACAAAACTCTTAAATTTTACTAGCAATATCGTTGCTCTTGGCATTTTTATAGCTGGCGGACAGATGCTTTGGGCTGTTGGACTTTTGATGGCAGTTGGTCAAATTTTAGGCGCATATTTTGGATCAAATCTTGTCATTAAAAAAGAGGTTAAATTTATTAGAACAATGTTTCTAGTGGTAGTTGCAGTGACTATTTGTAAATTGATTTTCGATTATTTCAGAGTTTAAAATTAAAAATGTTTTAACAATAATTTTGTTACAATCACGCAAAATTCTAAATCCAAGGTAAATTAATGAAAGATTTGTTTCTATTTTCAAATTTTCTAAATAGCTCCCACGCCTTTATCTATGCGTTTCACTTTCTGCTTGTGGCTTTGATTGTTATCATAGTTGCTTATATAGCAAGGAGTAAGATGCAACTTGTGCCAAGAGGTCTTCAAAATATAGTTGAAGCTTATTTGGAGGGCGTTATATCGATGGGAAGAGATACTTTAGGCAGTGAAAAACTAGCTAGGAAATATCTTCCACTTGTTGCAACTATCGGTTTTATTGTATTTTTTTCAAATGTTGTAGGTATTATTCCTGGATTTGAGTCACCAACATCAAGTCTAAATTTAACTCTAGTTTTGGCTTTAGTTGTATTTATTTATTACAACTTTGAGGGCATTAGAGAAAATGGATTTTTTAAATACTTTGGACACTTTATGGGGCCGAATAAATTTCTAGCTCCTATTATGTTTCCAGTTGAAGTCATCTCGCATCTTTCACGTGTAGTTTCGCTATCATTTCGTCTTTTTGGTAATATCAAGGGAGATGATCTATTCTTGCTTGCGATGCTTACACTTGCACCTTGGTTTGCTCCGCTTCCAGCTTTTGCGCTTCTAACGCTTATGGCTGTTTTGCAAACATTTATCTTTATGATGCTAACTTACGTTTATCTAGCTGGTGCCATTGCTATTAGTGAGCACGAGCATTAAAATTTAAAGCCATATTTTTATATGGCTTTTTCCTTTTTAAAATTCTTTAAATTCCTAAATCACATTCTTTATTTTTCCAGTCAAAACGCTCATTTTTAGATATTTTAAAAGAAAGTATCGCTAAAATACGCCTTAAAAATTTGTATAAATTTAAAGGTAAAAATATGTTTGAAGTCGTTATTGGTTTAGAAGTTCACACTCAGCTTAATACAAAAACTAAAATTTTCTGCTCTTGTTCAACTAGCTTCGGTGATGAGGCAAACACTCATGTTTGCCCAACTTGCCTAGCACTTCCTGGAGCACTACCTGTGCTAAACAAAGAGGCTGTAAAAAAGGCTATCAGTTTTGGCACAGCGATAAATGCTAAGATAAATAAAAAATCAGTCTTTAATAGAAAAAACTACTTCTATCCAGACCTTCCAAAGGCATATCAAATTTCTCAGTTTGAGATACCTATCGTAGAAGGTGGCGAGCTAATAATCGACGTAAATGGCACTAAAAAACGCATAGGTGTAACTAGAGCGCATCTTGAAGAGGACGCTGGAAAGAACATCCATGAAGAAACCGAGAGTCTGGTTGATCTAAACAGAGCTGGCACGCCGCTTCTTGAGATAGTTAGCGAACCAGACCTTAGAAGTAGCGACGAGGCGGTGGCTTATCTTAAAAAATTGCACTCGATCCTTCGATTTTTAAACATCAGCGACGCAAATATGCAAGAGGGAAGCTTCCGCTGCGACGCAAACGTCTCTATCCGTCCAAAAGGCGACACCAAGCTTTACACAAGAGTTGAGATAAAAAATTTAAACTCATTTAAATTTATCCAAAAGGCGATCGACTACGAGGTAGAGCGCCAAAGTGTAGCGTGGGAGGATGGCAAATATGACGAAGAGGTCTATCAAGAGACAAGGCTGTTTGACACGACAAATTTAGTGACAAGATCGATGCGTGGCAAAGAGGATAGCGCGGAGTATAGGTATTTCCCTGACCCTGACTTGCTGCCAGTTGAGATCCCAGAAGAGATGTATAACGAAGCGATAAAAATTCCAGAGCTTGCCGAGCAAAAGGTCGCAAGGTACGTGAGTGAGCTAGGCGTAAAAGAGAGTGATGCTCTAAATTTAACTCAAAGCGTTGAGATGGCTAGATATTTTGAAGAGCTGATCGTCGCTGGAATTCAGCCTAAACTTGCTACTACGTGGCTCATAGTTGAGCTTCTTGGTCGTTTAAATAACGGCGTAACGATCGAGACAAGCCCAGTTAATAGTGCTAAAATGATAAATTTACTAAAGCGCATAGAAGATGGAACGATAAGCGGCAAGGCTGCAAAAGAGGTTCTAGACTACCTAATGGAAAATGACGCGGACGTCGATAGTGTCATCGAAAAGCTTGGCTTAAAACAAGTGAGCGACGACTCAGCTATCATCGCGATCATAGATCAAATTTTGGCTGCAAACGCCGACAAAGTAGAAGAGTATAAAAACGGCAAAGATAAGATGTTTGGCTTCTTTGTTGGTCAGGTGATGAAAGAGGGCAAGGGTGCCTTTAACCCAGGCAAGGTCAATGAGCTTTTAAAGGCCAAAATAGGCTAAAAAAGGGCTAAAATGAGCATAGCAGTCATCGGAGCTGGCAAGTGGGGCAGTGCGCTGTTTCACGCATTTAGTGAGAATAACGAGTGTGTCATCAGCTCAAGAACGCCAAGAGAGATGCCAAATTTTGTAAGCTTGGATGAAGCTTTGGAGTGTGAATACCTAGTCTGCACGATCCCAACGCAAGCTACAAATTTATGGCTAAAACAAAACTACAAAAACAAAAGTCAAAAGATCCTAGTTGCCAGCAAGGGCATAGACACGGCAAATCTTAAATTTTTAAATGAAATTTATGAAGACTTTGTTGATAGAGAAAATTTAGCCTTTCTTTCAGGGCCGACCTTTGCAAAAGAGATCATGCAAAAGCTGCCTTGCGCCTTGGTGGTAAATTCTAAAAACCAAAATTTAGCTTCAAAATTTGCCTCATTTTTCCCAAGCTACATGAAAGCATACACCTCTGATGACGTGATCGGTGCTGAAGTGTGCGGGGCGTATAAAAACGTGATCGCCATAGCTGGCGGCATCTGTGACGGCCTTGGTCTTGGTAATAACGCAAGGGCGAGCCTCATTTCGCGTGGGCTTGTAGAGATGGCTAGATTTGGTAAATTTTTTGGTGCAAAAGATGAGACATTTATGGGGCTAAGCGGTGCAGGAGATCTTTTCTTGACCGCTTCATCGATACTTTCACGCAACTACCGCGTAGGCCTTGGCATCGCAAGGCACGAGAGATTAGAGAAAATTTTAAATGAGCTTGGCGAGGTGGCCGAGGGCGTCGATACTGCAAGGGCTATTAGCAAGATCGCCAAAGAAAAGGGCATATATGTGCCTATCGCTAGTGAGGTTGAAAATATGCTAAATGGCAAAGACGTTTTTGAGAGCGTAAAATCGCTTTTGGGAAGAAGATGAGAGCTTTTAAATTTATACTTTTTGTAGCCATCTTTGCTCTGGGGCTAAATGGCGCTGAGGTGAGCCTAAGGGCCAAAATCTCGCAGATGATAATGGTTGGCTTTAACGGAGCTAGCACAAAAGACGCTGCGTTTCGCGCTATGCTAAGCGACGCTGGATATGAGAGATTTGGTGGTGTGATGCTACTTGGTAGAAATGTCACCAACAAAGCCCAGCTAAAATCTAGTATAAAAGCAATCAAAGAAAAAAGTCCTAAAATTTTTATCGCTATCGACGAAGAGGGCGGCAATGTTAGCCGCATGAAGGATAAGAGCTTTGATGGCCCATATCCTAGTGCATATGAGGTCGCAAGCACGCTTGATATCAAAAGCGCATACGATCTCTACTCAAAAATGGCTATAAATTTAAAGGAGTGTGGCATAAATTTAAATTTCGCCCCAGTGGTTGATCTGCACGATGAAAACTCGCCGATCATCGCTGCTAAGCAAAGGGCGTTTAGCGAGTATGCAAGTAAGGTGGTGATCTATGCTGATGCTTTTATGGACGCATTTAAAGAGCAGGGCATCCTAACGACGCTTAAGCACTTCCCAGGACATGGCAGCTCAAAAGAGGACTCGCATAAAAATAAGAGCGAAGTCACGCTAAGTAAAGATGCGCTGCTACCATATAAAGACGCCATAAGTACTGGTAGAGCGCAGATCATCATGGTCGGGCACCTTTTTGTAAAAGGCATCGACGAGGACAATCCAGCCACGCTTTCTAAAAAAATAATAACTGATCTCTTGCGAAATGAGCTTAAATTTAATGGCGTAGTTATCAGTGATGATATGCTGATGAAAGGCGTTGGCGACGAAGCTTTGGCGCAAAAAGTGTTGAAATTTATAAATGCTGGTGGAGATATCTTGCTTTTTAGCGAGTTTAAGATAAACAACCAAAGAACAGCTGATCTAGTGGCTCAGATTATAATCAATGCTGTAAATGAGAAAAAGATCAGTAAAGAGCGAATCGACGCTTCATATAAGAGGATAATGGCCCTAAAGGCGAAACTTTAATGGTTGCTCTGATGAGTTGCAATCCACTTACAAAGAAGTAGAAAATTAGAGTGGAATTTTAAGAGACTTTAAAAAGTACTTTAGACTAGTAAATTTCTAGAAATCTCATCTTTTTCTAAATCAAAGTATAAAATTTCAAGCCGCATTTCATCGTCGTATTTAAAACCCATAGACTCTTGTTTTACCCCATCTATTTTTGGATATATTAGATAGAGCCTGCCGCAATTATATTTTTTACCATAAGCATATAGCTGATATAAGTCGGCTTGTGAGATGTCATCTCTTGACTTAACTATCTTCCACTTTGTGTCGGCTATATAATTTTGATTTTTATATCTTAAAAATATATCTGGTTTTAACCCGAAGTCTCTTTTTGGTTCTTCAATAAGATATTTTCCTGAATGCTGCAATATAGCATCCGGAAGCTTTTTCTTTATAAAATTTTCGACATAGCTTTCAAAAAGTCTATTCATATCAAAAAGCAGGGCAAAAGCCACATCGCTACCTCTATATGGACTAAACGACTTATTTTGTAAAAATATCTTGCTCCATAAAAGCGCTTGTTCATAGTGTTTTGTTTGGCGATTTAGTTTTAATCGGCTAAAGTCCGCGTTTATATCGGAGCTAGATGAAATTTCGTCAAAGATAAATAAATATTCCCTAATAAGCCGTTGATTTTTGCTTGATTTTGAGCGTCTGTATAAAAACTCAAGCGTACTTTTTATGAGGCGATTTTCGGCTCTATCTATGGAAAATTCCTGATAGCAAACGCAAAATCTCTCTTTATGGACGATATTTTTACGTATTTGCTCCGAGATTTTTAGCTTTCCTTTTAAAAATTTTAGATTATCTTCTAGCTCTACGTAGTCGCTTTTTATGCCTATTTTTATGAGTTTTGATACTTCGTCGAGGAACATTGATATAAAAATTTCAAGAAGCGGTAGATTCAAGCTTTTTAAATTCGCTATGTTTATATTTTTAAATGGATGGTTTTTTAAAGTTTTTAACATTCTCAGTAAAATTCTTTTAGAATTTTCTACTGCTTCTTTATTGTTGCCATTGTCATTATCATGGATCTTGGGAAGTATTTCAAGGCTATCGCCACTTTTTGTCTGAATGATACCGACGTAGTTTTGAGCTTGTAAAAAATCGCCCTTTTTATCTCTGCCGAGCTTTAAAAACTCTACTGCAGCAAAATTTTCTCTAGTAAAGGCATCTACGGCGTTAAATAGGTCTTGGTCGTCTTCTGGGCGAAATTTTTCAAACTCTATTAAGTATTTGGTCATTGCTTTGCGTTTTGTTTCATTCGTAAATTTTTATATAGTTTTCTGGCTCTTTAAAGGCTTCAAATTTTATCTCATATAAAATTTTATCAGTTTCGTATTCTTTGCCATCCAACACAAGCAATTTTCTATCTTTCTCTTTTTCTTTTATAAACCCATTATCTCCTAGTACTAGCCTTATCTTTTCCCAATCGTCATAAAAATACTCTTGTAGTAGCGGTAAAATTTTATTTTTAAAGATTGAGGCTAGCTCTGATATATCCGCACCATCTTTTAGTGACATAAAATAGGCATGTCCTATCGTGTGGTCTCTGTCATAAAGATACTCTATGCGTTCGTTTATCGTTTTTAGCATTTGTCCGATATCTATGCCAGCAACTTCTTTTAGATTATTGTATTCTGGCATCATCTCCACAAATTCAAACCTTCTTCTAAGTGCCGTATCCATAAGGGCTATGCTGCGATCCGCCGTATTCATCGTGCCTATTATGTATAAATTTGACGGCACTCCAAATTTTTCTTTTGAGTATGGTAGCTCCACCATTATCTCATCAGTCGCTCCGAGCCTTTTTGATGGCTCTATAAGAGTTATGAGCTCGCCAAAAATTTTCGATATATTTCCGCGGTTGATCTCGTCTATTATGATTGTATATTTTGGTGTTTTTTCATTTAAAAACTCTTGTTGTTCCTCTTTTGACAAAGTGCAAAATTTGTCGAGTCCATCCTTGTATCCAGCCAAGTGTAAAGCGTCCTCGCAACACTGATAAAAAATACCTTTTTCTATCTTATAAGATATCTCGTTGTCTTCGTTACCGTTTTCTCTATCAAATACAGGTTTTATACCCTCAACAAATTCTTCATATCCATAGCTTTGATGAAATGTGATAAATTTTATCTGCCCCTTTTCTACATACTCTTTAAATTTAGATCTATTATCGGAAGCATTGCCTTCTATGATTTCTAGTGCTTTACGAACAACGCTATATGTCTTTCCAGTTCCTGGAGGGCCGTATAAAATTTGATTAAGTGGATAGGTTGGTATTTTATCGTCATTTGTCATTTTATATCCTTTATTGTCGCTATTATTTTGTCTGTTGTTTTCTATATTTTTATAAAATTTGTCATATGCCAGCCTATATACATTTGTTAGTGCATTAAGTAAGCTTGTGTAGTCTAGAGTTGTAAATGTCTCTATATTTTCTATGGCAAAAAATATATTTTTTTCAAATTCAAATTCAAATTTATCAAGTTTAAAACCATCGATATGTATCTTTTTGCATTCTGACTCCAAGAAGTTATATATTTCATCTTTTAGTTTTTCTTCTGTTTCGCTTAGTTTTGTATCGATTAGTCCTATGGATACATAAAAATTACTTGGTTTTGCTAAAACGGCAAAATAAATAACTAAATGTGATTCGTTCTTAAAGGGCTTATATCTATTCCATATATATTCTGAAATATTTCCACTATTTTGCCACATCCCATAATCTACAGTCTCAAATCCATTAAATATATCTTTAGAAAAAGTTATTAAATTTTTACGAAAGTTACTTAGCTTATAACGTGTTGTTTTGTCGTTTTTGCTATATTTTGTACCTTGTTTGTATCTATTTGTAAAATACTTAAACTCATCTAAAATTTCATTTTTTAAATTATCGCTTATCATGCTTCTATCCTTAGTTTTTGTTATTTTATATCTTTTAGTCTTTTGGTCGTCTTTTTATAACCCATCAAACTCTCTCTTTAGCTCCTCTCTTAGCTCTTCGGCTCTATCTTCGCCGTTTTTGAAATTTGCCCTTACAAAGCCATCGAGCTCGTCCAAGATCGTAAAGAGTTCGCTCTCCCAGCTTAAATTATCTTGCTTTGATAAAGTTTCTAATTTTTCTCTTATTTGCTCTAAGGCATCTAATGCTTTATCTTTTTCAGACTCACTATTTAGCGCATCTTCAAATAAAATATCTTGCCTTAAGGCGTTTATTTTTTTAAATATTACGTTGCAAAATTTTGGATATTTCTCAGCATTGCTTAAATTTTCTAAAACCTCTTGCGTAGCCTTTTGATAAGCTGGCACCGCTCCCTCTTCGTCGAGCTTTCTGGTTAGTTTTTGTATCTGAAAATATAAAATAAGCGCTGCAAAAAACGCAAGTAGTAGATAAATCGTCACATTATTCATTTTTACTCCTTTTTCTAAATTTATCTATGCTAATTATCGCAAGTGCCAGCCAGATCATGCAAAACGAGATGACCTTGTAGCCGTCTAAATTTTCGCCGTAAATGAAGACCGCACAAAGGATCGCGATGGTTGGTGAGATGTATTGCAAGTAGCCAATCGTTGTTAAATTTATCCTTGTTGCCGCTGCGTTAAAAGCGACAAGTGGCACGATGGTTACGATGCTTGAAGCAATCATTAAAAGTGAGTCTTCATTTAGTCCAAAGTGGCTTTTATCTAAAAATGCTATGTAAAGGACGTAAGCAAGTGCAAATGGGAACATAAAAAATGTCTCTATAAAAAGCCCGTTAAATGCGCTAATCTTTGCCATCTTTCTAACTGCTGCGTAAAATCCAAATGAAAGTGGCAAAATAATGGAAACTAATGGCAATCCACCTTGGGCATAAATTTGTACACTAATGGCTAAAACGACTATACAAATGGCTAAAATCCCGCTTTTATTTAGCCTTTCTTTAAAGATGATAACGCCAAGGAGCATGCTTATTAGTGGATTTATAAAATAGCCCAAGCTTGTGTCAAGAATTTTTCCATTGCTAACCGCATAGACATAAACGCCCCAGTTTGTGGTGATAAATATGCCACTCAAAAATAAGGTTTTTAGCGAACGAATATCTTTAAGTAAAGTAAAAATTTCTCCCATTCTGCCACTAAAATAAAGCACTCCAGCCATTAAGAAAAATGACCAAATGACTCTGTGGGCTAAAATTTCATAAGCATCGACATCTTTGCTAAAGAGGTTGAAATAAACCGCCAAAAACCCCCACATAAAAAAGGCGCTAAGCGCGAGAATAACGCCTTTTTGGCTCTCATTTAGTCTTGGTATTTTTGTCGCCTTTTATAGAATTTATACTATCTATCATCAAAAGTGTGACCGAGATGGCTAGGCAGATCATTAAAAAGTATGAGCTTTTCTCCAGTCTCTCGCCGATAGCAAATGAGACAAAAAGCATCATTATAGGCTCAAAATATGTAAGCAAACCTAGTACATTTATCGGCACGAGCGTGCTTGAGAGGATCTGGGCGATGAGGGCTATGCCGCTGATAGCACCAAGCAAGATGAGCAGATAGTAGATGTTTGGATTTTGGCTCATCACGTAGTTCATATCGGCTGTGAGCGCAAAATAAAATGAGAATAAAAACATAAAAATTATCTCTATAACAAAGCTTGAGAAATTTGCTAGGTTGTAGTACTTTCTAATGGAAAAATAGACTGGATAAAGGCAAAAAACTACAGCGCTCTCCCACGAGATGCCACCGCTAATGACTGCTGTGCTAAAGACGCCAAGGGCTGCAAAAAATATCGAGGCTAGCTTTGTTTTAGAGAGGTGCTCTTTAAAAAATATCCGTCCAAAAAGGACCATGACTATTGGCATGATGAGGTAGCCGATAGAGACTTTTAGCGCTGATCCGTTGCTTGGAGCCCAGAGATAGAGCCACATCTGAAATGAGACAATGAGCGAGGTAGCTAGTAAAACTAGTAAAATTTTAGGTTTTAGCTTTATTTTTAGAAGTAAAAATTTGAAATTTCGCTGCTGTTTTAACAAAAAAATGGCTGCGATGACAAAAGGCATGGCAAAGATCATGCGGTATCCAACAAGAGCTTGCGTGCTGATGGGGTTCATGAGCACTGACATGTAGTAGATGCAGTTAAACAAAACAGATGCCAAAAGCGAATAAAATATGCCTTTTATCATGAAAAAATTCTGCTCCTTTTTGGGTAAATTTAAAGTAGCGATTGTAGGCAAAATATCTTTAATAGCCCATTAATGGCTTTTATTTTTTAAGTTTGCCGTGATATAATCAGCGTCTAATTTAAGGCAAAAAAGATAGGAAAATAAATGACTTGGAACCGCGATAGCTGGAGAGAATTTAATATCTTGCAACAACCAAATTACCCAGATTTAAAAGAGCTTAAAGAGGTCGAAGAAAAATTAAAATCGCTTCCTCCTTTGGTCTTTGCTGGCGAGGCTAGAAGTTTAAAAGAGGAGCTTGCAAAAGTTTGCAATGGCGAAGCATTTTTGCTTCAAGGTGGCGACTGCGCTGAGAGCTTTACAAATTTTAATGCAAACAACATCAGAGATATGTTTAAGGTTTTACTTCAAATGGCAATAGTTTTAACCTTTGCAGGTGGCTATCCAGTGGTCAAAGTGGGCCGCGTGGCAGGGCAGTTTGCAAAGCCTAGAAGTAGCGATTATGAAGAGGTAAATGGCGTTAAGCTTCCAAGCTATAGAGGCGACATCATAAATGGCTTTGAATTTGACGAGCAGGCAAGGATCCCTGATCCAAAACGCATGATAGAAGCTTACTATCAAAGTGCTTCTACGATGAACCTCTTAAGAGCCTTTTCAAGAGGAGGTTTGGCTGATCTTCATCAGGTGCATAAGTGGAATTTAGGCTTTGTCAAAAAGCCAGAGATCGGCGAGAAATACGCAAAACTAGCTGACGATCTAACAAAAACTCTATCTTTCATGGCAGCTTGTGGCATCACTTCAGCAAATACGCCAGTCATAAATCAAACCGCGGTTTATACATCTCACGAGGCGCTTTTGCTACCTTATGAAGAGGCATTGACTAGGGTTGATAGCCTTAGCGGTGAGTGGTACGACTGTTCGGCTCATATGCTTTGGATAGGCGAAAGAACGCGTGGCATAAACGACGCTCACGTACATTTTTTAAGCGGTGTAAAAAATCCTATCGGTGTAAAGATCGGACCAAGTGCAAAGGCTGAGGATGTCATCGCGCTTGCAAATAAGCTAAATCCAGAAAATGAAGCTGGCAGACTAAATGTGATAATCAGAATGGGCGCTGATAAGATATGCGAAAATTTACCAAAAATTTTAAGAGAGCTAAAGCGAGAAGGGCTAAATATCGTTTATAGTATCGATCCGATGCATGGCAACACTGTAAAAACATCAAATAACTACAAAACCAGAGAATTTGACAAGATAATAAGCGAAGTTAGAAGCTTTTTTGAAATTCACAAAGCTGAGGGTACAAGAGCTGGTGGCGTACATCTTGAGATGACAGGTCAAGACGTGACTGAGTGCACGGGTGGGGCATTAAATATCACTGAAAGTTCGCTTGAGCAAAGATATGAAACACAATGTGACCCAAGGCTAAATGCTGATCAGGCGCTTGAGCTTGCATTTTTGATGGCTGATCTAGTCAAAAAAGCTTAAAATTTATAAAATTTGGAGAAAAAGATGGTGAATGTTTATGATCTAATCGTTGTTGGTGGCGGACCTTGTGGCATAGCTAGCGTAGTAGAGGCTAAAAGAAATGGCTTAAGTAATGTTTTGCTCCTTGAAAAAGGCGACAATCACAGCCAAACGATCAGAAAATTTTATAAAGACAATAAACGCGTTGATAAAGAGTATAAAGGGCAAGATAGCACGATACATGGGCTAGTTTCGTTTGAAGATGGCACAAAAGAGAGCACGCTTGATTATTTTGACAAGCTACTTGACTCTGAGAATATCGAGGCTTTTTTTAACTCTGAGGTCGAAAGCGTAAAAAAAGAGGGCGAAATTTTTAAAGTAACTACCTCAAAAGCTGTCTATGAAGCCAAAAACGTGATGGTTTCTATCGGCAAAATGGGGCGACCAAACAAACCTGACTATAAGATCCCGCCATCACTAAATTCAGTTGTAAATTTTAACCTAGATAACTGCACAAATGGCGAAAAAGTGCTAGTTGTGGGCGGTGGCAACTCTGCAGTTGAGTATGCTATCGAGCTTTGTCAGTATAATAAAACGACGATCGCTTACAGAAAAGATAAATTTAGCCGTGTGAATGAGACAAATTTAAGCGCACTTTGGGAGCTTGAGAAGCACAATAAAATAAAAGTAAGGCTAAATCACGATATAACCGAGATCGATAATGAATCAGGCAAGGTAAGAGTGCATTACGAAAATGGCAAGATCCGTGTCTATGACAGGGTTGTCTATGCGATCGGTGGTTCAAGTCCGGTTGATTTTCTACAAAAATGTCAGATAAAAACTGATGAAAAAGGCACTCCGATAGTTGATAGCAATTACCAAAGTAGCGTGCCAGGACTATATGTGGGAGGAGATATCGTTTTAAAAAATGGTGGCTCTATCGTGGTCGGACTAAATCACGCTCATAGCGTCATCAAAGATATCTTAAAAGGCAAGGCACAAGCTTGATAAATAAAATCGCACTAGCTATTGTTTGTCTGATAGCTGGCTTTTCTCTCTCGTTTTTGAAATTTCAAAAAGAGGACGAAGCGCCAAAAGATACTAATCAAACGATTTACTCTATAAATTTTGATGATCTCCCTGAAGAAGAGAAGCAAAGATATGTAAGCAAAGACGATCTTTACGAGTATGGCGGCTACATCACGCCAAAGAGCTACATGCAAAATTTTGTTGATGACAAGGATCTAAATTTATCAGACAATGTCAAAGAGCTTCAAGAGCAAGTGCGCGAGCTAAGCAAAAAAAATGAAATTTTGGCCGCTGATAATGTCGATATGAGCGAGAAAAATTTAGACTTCATAAGCAAAATTTCAGAGATGAAAAGAAATATCGAAAATGAAAAAAACGAGATAGTTGAAAAAAACCAAAAGGCTCTTGGCGAGCTTGAGGCGCAACACTTTGAAAATATCCAAGCTCTGACAAAGCGCCTAAATGAAGCGCAAGCTGATATGATAGAGAGCTCAAAGGCCTACGAGAAAAAGATAATCGACCTTGAAAATGCGATAAATGATGCTAGAAATGGCGATGAGAGTAAACTAAAAGATGCCGAGGCCAGCTTTAATAAATTTAAAGAGAGCTTTGAGGCAAACTACACTGCTTTAAAAGAGCAAAATAACGAGCTAAACGCGACACTTGCGCAAAAAGAAGCTCTTATAAAAGAGTATGAAAAAGCTCAAAGCGAAAAAGATAGAGGCGAGAAAAAAGAAATTTTGCTTTTAAAAGAGGAGATCGAGCGAGTTAAAAACGACGCTAACACTCAAAAATTTAGCTACGAAAAAGAGATAAATGCGCTAAATGATGGCTTTGAGACGCAAAAGAGCGTTATGGAGGATGAGCTTTCTAAAAAGACAAATAAGATAATTGATCTGCAGGAGGCACTTGAATCAAATCAAACTGCCTTAAAAGATAGAATTTATGAGCTTGATGAGATAAAGAAAAATTTAAACTCAAAAGATTTGGCAGTTGAAAACTATAATGGTAAAAATTTGGAGCTAAACGCCTCCCTTGCGGCACTTCATAAAAGTTTTAATGATTTAAAAGAAAAAAATCTTAAAAGCGAGCAGGAAAATAAACTCGCAAATGAAAATATAAATTCGCTTAAAAAAGAGCTTGAACGGGTAAATTTGATAAACAAAAAGCTAGAGAAGCAAAATTTAGATGCAAATACAAGTTTAAGTGAGCTAAATAAAAAGCTAAATTTAAGTGAAGAGAGCCTTAAAAATACAAGAGATGAGCTAAAGACGCTTGATACAAAGACGAATAAATTTTTAAAAACTTTGTTTGAGCAAAATCAAACTATCTCTTTGCAGACCCAAAAGCTTGGTTTAAATGACAGTGAGTTAAAAAATTTAAGTGCAAAGATAAATTTAAAAGATGAAAAGATAAAAGAGCTAGAAAATAATCTTACACAAACAAGTCAAATGCTAGCAGCAAAGCAAAGTGAGCTAGAAGCTCAAAAAAGAACACTAAAGATCGATATGCAAAACTATGAAATTTTGCGTCAGCAAATAAATATTTTGCAAAAGAAGATAGCTGATACGTCGGCTCTTTTTGCTGATAGCAATAAAAGTGGCGGTAAAAATTTACTAAGCTTACAAAATGAGCTTGAAAGCGCAAAACATAAGTTAAACGAGAGTAATAAGACGATTGAAAGGTTAAATTCTAAAATAAACGAACTTAGCTCATCTAGCGTAAAAGGAAGTCCAGTAAATGCCAAGATCATCGAACTTCAAAAAGATATCGAGCAAAATTTAAATAGGCAAGATGAGCTTGAAAATGAAAATGTAAATTTAAAAAATATTTTGCAAGCTACGACAAAACCTGAAACTCCAACAAAGCTAGTTTTGATCTCTAGCCTTGAGTGTGATGACATGGACGCAAAAGATAAGATTAGCGTGATGTGTAAGAATAGGGTGAGCGAATTTTTGCAAAGATTTAACTCAAACTACCTTTATGAGATAATTCCGATCGTAGATAAGAAAAATTTTGTCATCCCATCAAATGTGGCTCAAAGCATCAAAAAAGACGATCTTGGCAGGCTAAATAACTATGTAAATTATGGCGTTGGTAAAGAGCGCGCAAAGGCAGCAGCCGAACTTATAAAAGAAGAATTTGGCGATTTTGCAAGGATCAGCTTTAGCTCTGAAGTGATCGTAAAAGATGTCACGCGTGGCTTTATCATCAAGGTTTATAGATGATCTTGGCTCAGCTAAAAAGTGGCTATCGCTACAACAGCGATACGCTGGTACTTTATGATTTTATAAGCTCAAGTTTGAAAAATTTTTCAGGCAGGATTTTAGACGTTGGCGCAGGATGTGGGATACTTGGGCTTTTGCTTAAACGCGACTTTAAAAATTCCAACCTAAGCTTACTTGATATCTTGCAGATAAATGGTGAAATTTCTAAATTTAATGCCAGTAAGAATGGCTTGGAGGCAGAAATTATAAATGCTAATTTTGCAAATTTTAAAGATAGTGAGAAATTTGACCTCATCGTATCAAATCCGCCATTTTATCACGAGGGTGCAAAGCAGAGCGAAGATGAACATATAAAGGCTAGTAGATACACAAGCTCTTTAAGTTTAAAAGACTTTATAAAAGGTATAAGTGTAAATTTAAAACCTCACAAAAGGGCATTTTTTTGCTATGCACCTGATGATCTTAGCCAGATCGTAATGTGCCTAAAAGAGTTTAAGCTAAATTTAGTAAGCCTAAAATTTATTCATACAAAGGCTGGTAAATCAGCAAATTTAGCCTTATTTGAGGTAAGAAATAATTCAAACTCAAAGCTAAAAATTTTGCCACCTTTAGTGATGAGCGAAAATGGCTCGCATACAAAAGAGGCGATTGAAATTTTTAAAAAAGCTGATACAAAGAGCGTCGATTATCAGGGGCTAGCATGAGAGTGCAAGGCTTTAACTATGAGTTTGATGCGAGCTTTTGCGAGAGCTGTGGTGGTAAGTGTTGCACGGGAGAGAGCGGCTACATTTGGATAAACGAAGAAGAAATTTCAAAATTTTGCACCGCATTTCATATGAGTAAAGATGAGTTTGAAAAGCAGTTTTTAATAAGAGTTGGGCTAAGGTGTAGCATAAAAGAGAAGCCTTATGAAGATGGCTTTGCTTGTGTATTTTTTGATGAAAAAAATAAAAACTGTTCAGTTTATGAGCTAAGGCCACAGCAGTGTAGGACTTTTCCATTTTGGAATTATTTTAAAAAAAATTTAAAGGAGCTAAAAGCAGAATGTATTGGCGTAAAATTTTAGTATTTTTTATGAGCGTATTTTTTAACTCGCAGCTACTTTTGGCTGACGATAATAAAAGTATAAATTTACGTCTAATGCAGGCTTTATTGTTTCAAGATAGCGGAGATGTGAATGCTAGCATTCAAGCTTACTCAAACATTTTTAAAGATACAAATCAAAAAGCTTATTTAAAAGAGGCGATCAAACTCGCCTTTGCTACAAAAAATGAAAATTTAGATGCTTTGATAAATGAAGGCGAAAAAAGCTTAAAAGACGATAGCGATTTTATCCGTATAAAGGTGGCAAATTTAGTAAATCTTTCAAAGCTAAATGAGGCTAAAAGCTTAATGCAAGAGCTTGCTACAAAAGAACCAAATGCTCAAAATTTACTCATGCTTGGCACTATTTGTATGATGCAAAATGAAACAACGACTGCACTAAAATACTTTGAAGAGGCATACTCGCTAAAGCAAGAAGAAGAAAATTTGCTCCGCATCGTTGATATTTTGATAAATCGTATGGATAAGATAAAAGACGCTACGAAATATCTTGAGAAATTTAGAGATGAACAAGGTTGCACGCTAAAGACTTGCGAGCTTTTGGCTGAAATTTACTCCCAGCAAAGAAATTTTCCAAAAGTGATCGAACTCTTTGAAGAGCTTTATGAGCTAAATCACGATACTTCGTATATTGATAAGATCGTGCAGTTTTTTATCTATGATAAAAATTACAAAGCAGCAATTGAAATTTTAAAAAAATATAGCTACAACGATATAGCTCTTATGGATCTTTATGCGGCGACTAGTAATTTTGGTGACGCATACATACTTGCTGTTAAAATTTATAACGATAGCAGGGATTTAAATTTTTTAGCAAAGGCTGCCATTTACGAATATGAGATGAATAAAGATACCTTGAACGAACAAAAAATGGCTGAAATTTTAGATAAATTTGAAGCTAGCGTGCCAAAGCTAGAAAATGATATGTTTTTTAACTATTATGGCTACTTGCTGATAGATCATGATATTGATCCTAGAAAGGGTATAGAGCTTGTGCAAAGGGCACTTACCATCTCACCCGAGTCGCCTTATTATGAGGATTCGCTAGCGTGGGGATATTTTAAGCTTGGTGAATGCAAAAAGGCAAAAAGCATCATGCAGCACGCGATGAAAGATATTGATTTTAGAGCTTCAAAAGAGGCAAAAGAGCATTTGCACCTAATAGAGCGCTGTATAATAAATCTAAATAAAAGGCTTAAAAAATGATACTTGATGAGATAATTAAAAAAACTAAAGATGATCTTGAAAAAAGAAAAGCAGACTTCCCTGAGGAGTGGCTTGGTCGCTCGCTCGCGTACAATCCATACGTGCCAAGAGATGTTTTAAGTGCGCTTAGAGCAAGTCAAAACGAGCCTATAAAAATCATAGCAGAGATCAAAAAAGCAAGCCCAAGTAAGGGTGTGATAAGAGAAGACTTTGAGCCTATAAAAATCGCTCAGGAATACGAGCCATACGCAAATGCTTTTAGTATCTTGACTGAACCACATTGGTTTAAAGGCAACATCGAGTATATCACTCAAGTTAGGCGCTACGCATCAAGGCCGATCCTTAGAAAAGATTTTATTATTGATAAGTATCAAATTCTTGAAGCTCTTGTTTATGGGGCAGACTTTATCTTGCTCATCGCAAAAGCATTAACTCAAAACGAGCTAAAAGAGCTTTTAGACTACGCTCATCATTTAGGTCTTGAAGTTTTGGTTGAAACTCACGATGCGAGTGATGTGAAAAAAGCTATCTTTGCAGGAGCAAATATAATAGGTATAAATCACCGAAATTTAGATGATTTTACGATGGATATGAGCCTTTGTGAGAAGCTCATACCACTTTTGCCAAATGGCAAGATAATAGTTGCTGAAAGCGGTCTTTACGAGCATGAACAGCTTAGAGAGCTAAGTAAAATAGGCGTAGATGCTTTCTTAATAGGAGAGCATTTTATGAGGCAAGATGATATAAAAAATGCCGTCAAAAAGATAAAGGAGGGCGAGTAATGCAGCACCTTTGTGCCCCTTGGAGAAGCGAATACTTTAGCGCTAAAAAAGATAGCTGTGTTTTTTGTGACGTTATAAACTCAGATGATGATGATAAAAATGGCGTACTTTTTCGAGCTAAACATTGTTTTGGGATTATGAATTTATATCCGTATTCTCCAGGTCATTTTATGATAATACCAAATCAGCATACCGACAAGATCGAAGAGCTTGATGAGCAGACTTGGTTTGAGATGAGTAAATTTGTAAGGCTTGGAGTTGAAATTTTAAAAAAAGAGCTTTATGCTAATGGCGTAAATATAGGTATGAATTTAGGCAAAGCAGCAGGAGCTGGCATAGCTGAGCACGTGCATTATCACCTTGTGCCAAGGTGGAGCGGGGATACAAATTTTATAACCACCATCTCTGATGTGAGAGTAAATGGCACGCCATTTCATCCACTTTTTGAGAAACTAAAAAAGGCATTTAGTGCCGTTATTTGAGCTTGATGCAGAGCAGTGGCTAGAGAAAAGAAGCTCTTTTGAAATTTTAATAGACGCAAGATCGCCACATGAATTTTTATATTCGCACATAAAAGATGCTATAAATTTATACGCTTTAAATGATGCGGAACATAAAGAGGTAGGCACGATCTATAAAAGCGATAGATCCCTAGCAAAGAGCCTTGGCGCAAAATATATCTGCAAAAATTTACAAAATATCATTGATGAGGTTTATAAAAGAGCCAAGGTTGGTTCAGCTATTGGCATCTACTGCGCTAAAGGCGGGCTTAGATCAAATTCTGTTGGCTATGTGCTAAGCATGATAGGATATAGAGTTTTTAGACTTAGTGGCGGTTATAAGGCTTATAGAAATCACGTTTTAGAATTTCTAAATCGACCTTTGAGCACAAAATTTATCACTCTTTTTGGAAATACTGGCTGCTACAAAAGTAAGCTCATAAGGGCTTTAAGTCCGTCAATAGACCTTGAAGCTATGGCAAATCATTTAGGATCTGTCTTTGGGGCGATAAATGGCGTGCAGCCGAGCCAAAAAAGCTTTGAAGATGCGTTGTTTGAAAAGCTCATCACGCTAAAAGATAAAATTTGCTTTATTGAGGGTGAGAGCAGAAGGATAGGCTCGTTAAGTTTGCCAAAAAGTCTTTATGAGGCGATGCGAAATGGTATAAATGTCGAAGTAAGTGCAAGTTTAGAAAAAAGAATTTCTTGTATAGTAGATGACTATAAAAGTGTGGATAAAGCCTTTTTTGAAGAGTGTATGAAGAAAATTTCGCCATTTATCGATAAAAAAGCTAGAGATGAAGCTGTGGCTAAATTTAATGAAAATGACATTGCTAAAGTAGCTGAAATTTTACTCACAAAATACTACGATAAAGTCTATAAGAAAAATGAAAATATTAATATT
This sequence comes from Campylobacter concisus, assembly GCF_015229955.1. Classification (NCBI taxonomy): domain Bacteria; kingdom Pseudomonadati; phylum Campylobacterota; class Epsilonproteobacteria; order Campylobacterales; family Campylobacteraceae; genus Campylobacter; species Campylobacter concisus. Next base: position 772,643 of record NZ_JAAKYZ010000001.1, on the reverse strand, counting down.
TTCATAAATTCTGACGACTTTGACGAGGCTGTTAAAAAGCTAAATGATATAAAAAATGAAGCAAAATTTTAGATTTAGTTTAATTAAAAAATTAAGCCTAAAATTTATACAAATTAGTTTTAGCTCTTAAAATTTTATAGTCTTTGCTCACTTAAATTTATCAATTTTACTAAAAATAATATGTTTAGTTTTATGTAAAATATTTTGTATTATTCTTTTAAATTAGTTAAAAATTTTTCAAGAAAATCAAGGCAATACCTAAAATTCGCTAGAAAGTTAAAATGGATTTAAAATGCTTTGGGATATAATCTGCGATAAATTTATCAAAAGGCTAAAGTGATGATAAAACAGATTTCTGGTTCACAGATGATAAGCGAGGCCTTGCACGAAGAGGGCGTTGAGATAGTTTTTGGCTATCCTGGCGGTGCAGCTTTAAATATCTACGACGAAACATACAAGCAGACTTATTTTAAACACGTTTTGGTTCGCCACGAGCAAGCAGCCGTTCACGCAGCCGATGGATACGCTAGAGTTAGCGGTAAAGTCGGCGTTGCTTTTGTGACAAGTGGTCCTGGCTTTACAAATGCTGTCACAGGCCTTGCAACAGCTTATAGTGATAGTATTCCAATCGTGCTTATAAGCGGTCAAGTACCAACATTTATGATCGGTACAGATGCTTTTCAAGAGATCGATGCGGTCGGCATTTCACGCCCCTGTGTTAAGCATAACTTTTTAGTTAATAGCGTTGAAGAGCTACCTCGCATCATAAAAGAGGCGTTTTACATCGCAAGATCAGGCCGTCCAGGACCGGTTCATATCGATATCCCAAAAAATATCACATCAAGACTTGGTGACTTTGTCTATCCAAAAGAAATTTCTATTCCAAGTTACAAACCAACCTATAAGGGCAACTCAAAACAGATAAAAAAAGCAGCAGTTGCGATAAATGAAGCTAAAAGGCCGCTTCTATACATCGGTGGCGGTGCGATCGCATCTGGAGCTAGTGATATTATCCGTAAATTTATGAAAAAAACTGGCATCCCAGCGGTTGAGACGCTTATGGCTCTTGGCGTGCTTGATGCAAAAGATGAGCTAAATTTAGGCATGGCAGGCATGCATGGTAGCTACGCTTCAAATATGGCACTTAGTGAGTGCGACCTTCTCATCTCGCTTGGAGCTAGATTTTGCGATAGGATCACTGGCAGGACGGACGAGTTTGCCAAACATGCAAAGATAATTCACATCGATATCGATCCAAGCTCTATCTCAAAGATCATAAATGCTCACTATCCAATAGTTGGTGATCTTACAAACGTGCTAACTGAGCTTTATGACGAAGTCAATTCAAAGCCTGAAAACTACGCACCTTGGAGAGAAATTTTAGATAGATATTCTAAACTAAATCCACTTGGCTACACAGATAGCGACAAGGTCTTAAAACCACAATGGGTTATCGAAGAGACAGCAAAGATAGCAGGAGCTGATGCAATAATCTCAACAGACGTCGGACAGCACCAAATGTGGGTGGCGCAGTTTTATCCGTTTAACCGAGCAAGACAGCTTGTCACAAGTGGCGGACTTGGCACAATGGGATTTGGCCTCCCTGCAGCGATAGGCGCAAAATGCGCAAAACCAGACAATCTTGTTATAAATTTTACAGGCGATGGCTCAATACTTATGAATATCCAAGAATTAATGACTGCTCATGAGATAAATATGCCTGTTATAAACATCATTTTAAACAACAACTTCTTAGGCATGGTTCGTCAGTGGCAGACATTTTTTTATGAAAAACGCTACTCATCGACTGATCTTAGCTTGCAGCCTGATTTTGTAAAGATCGCTGAGGGATTTGGCGGTATTGGCTTTGTTTGCAAGAGCAAGGACGAGTTTAGAAAGGCTTTAAAAGAAGCGATCGATAGTAAGAAATCAGCGATGATCGACGTTAGGATCGACCGCTTTGAGGATGTACTTCCTATGGTTCCAGCTGGAGCTGCGATTTATAATATGATATTAAAGAGCAAGGAAGAAAAATGAGTATCAGAAGAACGATTTCGGTTATAGTTTTAAATGAACACGGCGTTTTGGCTAGAATTTCTGGGCTTTTTGCGGGCAGGGGCTACAACATCGATACGCTCACCGTTGCTCCGATACCTGAGAGCAACTTCTCAAGACTGAGCATCGTAACTAGTGGCGACGAGAGAGTTTTAGAGCAGATCGTAAAACAGCTTCACAAGCTTATCCCAACTTATAAAGTCATAGAAAGTGGCGAATTTGTCGAAAAAGAGATGGCTCTTGTGAAAATTCCTCTTGGTGAAAATTTTGCTGGCCTTGAAGCGATACTAAAGGCATACAACGGTATCGTGACAAATACAAATGAAAACTACATCGTTGTCATGGTGGCTGACGATGCGAGTAGGATAGAGAACTTTTTAAAATCGATAAAGAAATTTAACCCAGTTGACGTCGTACGTGGCGGATCTGTGATAATGGATATATGATGAAACTAAGTGAAATAGCCTCAAAAGTAAATGCTACTTTTAGTGGAGAAGATCTTGAAATTTTTGCTCTAAATTCTTTAAAAAATGCAAATAAAGCTGAGCTAACATACTGCGATGGCGAGAAGAATGCAAAATTTATAAGCACGTCAAACGCTGGAGCCATCTTGGTGACAAAATCGCTTTTAGACTTGGTGCCAGCTGGTATGGTCGCACTTGTGTGTGACAACCCGCACCTTGCATTTGCCTTGCTTAGTAAAGATTATGCTAAGCCGCTTTTTTGTGAGCCAAAGCCATCAAATATCGCCAAGAGTGCAAAGATAATGCCAAATGTCTACATAGGCTCAAATGTGAGCATTGGTGAAAATACGATAGTCATGGCTGGAGCATTTTTGGGCGATAATGTGACTATCGGCAAAAACTGCATCATCCACCCAAACGTAGCCATTTATAACGACTGCGTCATCGGTAACGAGTGTCATCTGCTGGCAAACTGTGTGATCGGAAGCGATGGCTTTGGTTATGCACATACAAAAACTGGCGAGCATGTAAAAATTTATCATAATGGCAATGTTGTTTTAGGCGATTATGTCGAGATCGGTGCTTGCACGACGATAGATCGTGGTGTTTTTGAAAGCACAGTGATCGCAAACTACACAAAGATAGATAATCTCGTTCAAATAGGCCATAACTGCGAGCTTGGAAATGGCTGCCTAATCGTCTCACAAACTGGCCTTGCTGGCTCAACAGTGCTAGGCAGAAACGTTGTAATGGGCGGACAAAGCGGCTCAGCTGGTCATGTAAAAGTGGGTGACTTCGCGCAGATCGCTGCACGTGGAGGCGTTAGCAAAGACCTGCCTGGCGGCAAAAAATACGCTGGAGCTTATCCGATAATGGAGCTTTCAGATCAGTTTAAACTCCAAGCAAAAATTTTGAGATTTTTTAAGAAAAATTGATTGCAAGCTTTTGCGAGCTTAAAATCGCAAAAGCTTTTTATCTCGTAGCCTAAAAATGCTAATTCTATTTTAAAACGAGCTAGACTTAAAATTTATATGTTGAGTTTGGCAAAATACAAATTAGCTATTTTATTTTAAATTTCTATTTATTTGGCTTTGTTCTCTTTTATTACTCTAGCCGTTTCTATTGCGATTTCTAGCTCTTCGTTTGTTGGTATGATGAGCGTTTTTATCTTAGCGTCATCCCCGTCTATGCATCTCTCGCCTCGCATGTCTTGGAAATTTAGATCGTGATTTATGTGAATGCCAAGATGTTTTAATTCATCACAAATTTTTTGCCTTGTATTTGGCGCGTTTTCGCCGATACCGCCAGTAAATATAAGTGCATCAACGCGTCCTAAAATGGCGTAATATGAGCCAATATATTTTTTCACTCGGTAACAAAACATCTCAAAAGCAAGTCTTGCGCGCTCGTCATTTTGCATCTTGGCTACGACCTCTCTCATATCGCTTGAGCCACAAATTCCAAAAAGTCCGCTCTTTTTATTTAAAAAGTTATCGATCTCGTTCCACTTTAAAACGCCGATATTTAGCAAGTAAATGACCACAGCTGGGTCCATATCGCCGCTTCTTGTGCCCATTATGAGCCCTTCAAGTGGGCTAAGCCCCATCGAGGTATCGATACTTTTGCCATTTTGTACTGCACAGGCTGAGGCGCCATTTCCTAGATGAAGTGAGATAGCGTTAAATTTATCAAATTCTATGCCAAGCATTTTGGCCGCTTGTTTGCAAACATATCTATGTGATGTGCCATGAAAGCCGTATTTTCTGATGTGATGAGTCTTGCAAACGTCGTAGGGCAGGGCGTAGCGGTAGGCATACTCTGGCATACTTTGATGAAATACCGTGTCAAAAACGACCACGTGAGGTACGTTTTTGCTCTCCTTCATCGCATTTTTGATGCCAGCAAGGTGCCCCGGGTTATGAAGAGGGGCAAGTGGGCTTATCTCCTCGATCTTTTTAATAACGCTCTCATCAACGATCATCGAGCTAAAAAAGCTCTCTCCGCCATGTACTATCCTGTGTCCGATGCCGTCAAGCTCGCTTAGATCGTGCAATGTATGCGAGGTTACAAAGAGCTCGTTCATCGCCTCAAGTCCGTCATGGTGGTCTTTTATAAAGCGTTTTATCTCGTAGGTTTTGCCATTTGCTTTTAACACCGCTCTTGAGCTGGAGCTGCCGATTTGCTCGACTAGACCGCTTGCTAAACTGGTTTTGGTATCCATTGCAAAAAGTTGAAATTTTATTGAGCTACTACCAGAGTTTAAAACCAAAATTCTCATATTATTCTCCTGCTTGTATGGCGCTGATTAAGATGGTATTTACCACGTCTTCAACAAGACAACCGCGGCTTAGGTCATTAACTGGCTTTTTTAATCCTTGAAGTATTGGACCCACAGCTAGAGCGTTTGCGCTTCGCTGAACTGCTTTATAACAGATATTTCCGCAGTTTAAATTTGGAAAGATAAAGACATTTGCATGCCCAGCAACCTCTGAGTTTGGCATTTTTTTGCCAGCGACACTTAGATCAACCGCTGCATCAAACTGAATTGGCGCTGCGATTTTTAAATTTGCATCAAGCTCGCTAGCTTTTTTAGCAGCTTCTTTTACAAACTCCACATCAGGCCCACTTCCACTATCAGCCGTAGAGTAGCTCAGCATAGCGATCTTTGGGTTAAGACCAAAGGTGCTTGCTGTTTGAGCACCACTTAGCGTGATACTAGCTAGCTCATCTGAGCTTGGATTTGGCGTGACGGCGCAGTCGGCAAAAAGCAAAATTTCTTCTTCAAGTGCCATGAAAAATGCCCCACTTACCACGCTTACATTTGGCTTTGTTTTTATTATCTGCAAGGCTGGGCGGATCGTATCAGCCGTGCTCATCGTAGCGCCACTTACCAAGGCATCAGCTATTCCTTCATGAATTAGCATCGTAGCAAAGTAAATTTTATCTTTTGCAAGTGCGTTTGCCTTGACTTCGTCTACGCCTTTATGCTTTCTAAGTTCATAAATTTTCTTTGCAAATTCATCTGTTAGCTCGTTTTGTTCTGGATTGATCACTTTGGCTTTGCTTAAATTTAGCCCCAAAGCGGCCGCTTTTTTTGAAATTTCATCTTTAAGTCCTAGCAAGATGATATTTGCCGCGTCTTTTTCTAGTACGATATGAGCCGCTTTTAAAATTCTCTCATCGTCGCTCTCTGGTAAAACGACGGTCTTGTTTGTCGCTTTAGCTCTTTTTAGAAGCAAACTTTGAAATTTAAATTGTGTGATGATATCTGCTTTATAGTTTAAAATTTCATCTATCTTATCGGTAATTAGAAGCTTTGAGTTTGGATTTAGCGCTTTTAGCTCGCTTGCGTTTTCATCAAAAACTGGTGCGTTTAAATTTCTTGCTAGCTTTAAATTTAGCTCGCTTTTGCCAAAGACACTAAAGCTCTCACAGCCAAGAACTATGACAAAGTCGCTTTTGGCTTTTAGCTCTTCAAATTTATCTATAAATTTTAGAAAAAACTCTTTTTCATTTGAATTTATTAAGTTATTTTTATCGTTTTCGTCTGGGATTATCTTAAAAATCTCAACTTTTTTGAATTTTGTAGCTATAATTTCTTGCAGATGTGCTAAATTTTTGTCTGTAAAAACGTAACAACTTTTCATTTGCGACCTTTTTAGGAACTTAAATTGCTTAATTTTAGCACAAAGATACTTATTTTAAGGCATTTTTTATGAACCATAAAACGATTTGGCTCGTCTTATCTGCGGGCATTATTTGCACTGGCTGCACACCAAGCGCTGATCCTCATATCAATATGAAACCCCCAGTTTATGTCGAGCAACTCCCTTCAAAAGATAGTGGAACCGGACAAAGCAACGCTGGTAGCCTCTTTGGAAAGGGCGAAAATCCTCTTTTTTCAGATAGAAAAGCGATGAATGTAAATGATATCGTGACTATCGTTATCTCAGAAAATGCAAGCCAAACTTCAACTGGTAGCAAAAGCACAAATAAAGATAGCACCATCTCACTTGGTGGCGGTGTATTTACGGCTGGAGCTGCTCCACTTTCAAATATAGCTGATAATCTAAATAAATACGGCGATATCGGCTTTAAAGCAGGTGGCGGCAATAAATTTACAGGTAGTGGCACGAGCAACAGAAGCGAGAAATTTACCGCAACCATTTCAGCTAGGATCATAAAAATACTAAATAACGGCAATTACTTTATCGAGGGTAGCCGCGAGCTACTTATAAACGGCGAAAAACAGATCATGCAAGTAAGCGGCGTCATTAGGCCTTATGACATCTCACAAAACAACGAAATCGACTCAAAATATATAGCTGACGCTAAAATTTTATATAAAACAGAGGGTGAGCTAGACAAATCTACCAAAAAACCTTGGGGCACAAGACTTATGGAAGCTATCTGGCCATTTTAATGCAACTTTAAAAGCCTAAAATTTAATCAATTTGGGCTTTTAAAAATTTATATCTCAAAAATTTCTCTCGCCTTAAATATGCTAAATTTTTAGAAATTATTAAAAATTATAGTTGATATTTACTTTCAGAATAATATGCTTAAAATATTGAAGATTCATCAAAATAAAATAAAATTTCTCAAAATATTATTTTTTATATTTTGAAAATATATCGCAAAAAAAGGGATTTTAAATTTTTTAGTTAAAATTTATTTAATTACAAATATTAATTTTATAAAATAATTTTTTACTTCTTTAAACAAAGATATTATTAACAAAAGTAAAATTTTCAAGCAAAGGAGCTTATATGAATAATGACTTGCGTCAAAAGATAGATAGACGCTTAAGTGAGCTTAGTGCGTTGCCTAAGATGAAAAGCGACTCGAGTATTGCGCAGCTTTTAAAAGATAAGGGCTTTACGAGGCGTGATTTTATGAAGTGGGCTGGTGCGATGACAGCTTTTATGGCTCTACCAAGTGCGATGACACCGATGGTTGCTCGTGCTGCTGAGCTTAGCGATAGGCTTCCTGTGATATGGCTTCATATGGCAGAATGCACAGGCTGTAGCGAGAGCTTACTAAGAACCGATGCTCCAAGTATAGATAGTCTTATATTTGACTACATAAGCCTTGAATACCACGAAACTATCATGGCAGCTTCTGGTTGGCAGGCTGAAGAAAATTTAGAGAGTGCGATCGAAAAATACAAAGGCAGATACATTTTGCTAGTTGAGGGCGGTATCCCAACTGGTGCGACTGAAAATTTTCTAACTGTTGGACCTCATGGCACAACAGGTAAAACTCATGCTGTAAATGCTTCAAAAGACGCAGCTGCTATCTTTGCGATCGGCACCTGTTCTAGCTTTGGTGGCATTCAAGCTGCAAGGCCAAATCCATCAAATTCAGTGGGACTTTCAAAGGTCACTGATAAGCCAGTTATTAATGTTGCGGGCTGTCCACCAAGTGAGAAAAACATCGTTGGTAACGTGCTTCACTTCTTGCTTTTTGGCACACTTCCAGCACTTGACGTTTATAATAGACCAAAATGGGCTTATGGCTTAAGAATTCACGATCTTTGCGAAAGACGTGGTCACTTTGACGCTGGCGAGTTTGTCCAAAATTTCGGCGATGAAGGTGCAAAAAATGGCTACTGCTTATACAAAGTAGGTTGCAAAGGTCCATATACATTTAATAACTGCTCACGCGAGAGATTTAACCAGCACACATCATGGCCAGTTCAAGCGGGACACGGCTGTATAGGCTGCTCAGAACCAGACTTCTGGGATACGATGGGACCATTTGAAGAGCCTATGGCAGATAGACTCTTTGATACTGTTTTGGGTCTTGGAGCTGATAATGTCAGCGATAAAGTTGGCATCGGAATTTTAGCTCTTACAGGCATTGGTATAGCAGCTCACGCTGTTATAGCTTCTATGAGTAAAGATAAAGAATAAGGCGAAAAAATGAGTGAAAAAAGAATAGTAATAGACCCTATAACACGTATCGAGGGACACTTAAGAATAGAAGTTGTTGTAGATGAAAATAATGTTGTAAAAGAGGCGTATTCTGGCTCAACTCTTTGGCGTGGCTTAGAGCAGATCGTAAAAGGCAGAGACCCAAGAGATGCTGGCTTTTTTATGCAAAGAATTTGTGGCGTTTGTACATACTCACACTACCGAGCAGGCATCATCGCAGTTGAAAATGCCCTTGGCATCAAGCCTCCGTTAAATGCCGAGCTAACTAGAACGCTTATGAACGCAGCTTTATATCTTCACGATCACATCGTGCATTTTTATCAGCTTCATGGCATGGATTGGGCGGACGTCGTCTCTGCACTAAGTGCAGATGTACATAAAGCTAGCGAAGAGGCGTTTAAATACACTGATTTGCCATTTGCCACGGGAGCTGACAAGCTAAAAGAGGTAAAAGAGAGGGTTGAAGCATTTGTTAAAAAGGGCAACCTTGGACCATTTGCCAACGCATACTGGGGACATAGCACATATAAATTTACGCCAGAGCAAAATTTGATCGTCCTTTCTCACTACTTAGAGTGTTTAAGAATCCAAAGAACTGCAGCTCAGATGATGGCGATCTTTGGCGCGAAAAACCCACATCCACAAAGTTTAACAGTAGGTGGTGTGACCTGCGTAATGGACCTTATGGATCCAGCTAGAATGGGCGAATATATGAGCAAATTTGCTGAGATCAAAGAATTTGTTGATAGAGCTTACTATCCAGATATCTTGATGGCAGCTAAAGCTTATGGTAATGAGCCAAGCGTTCTAAACGACGTTGGTGTGGCAAATTTACTCTGCTACGATGAGTTTTTGATTGGTAAAAATGATCATCTATTTAAAGGTGGCTATATCTTAAATGGCGATCTTAACAAGGTTTATGATATCGATGAAAATAAAATCACTGAAGAGGCTACTAGGTCTTGGTATAAAAACGACAAAGCGCTCCACCCATACGACGGCGAGACAGAGGCAAACTACACAGGTCTTATTGACGGCGAGAGCATAGACGCCGAGGGCAAACTAGCTCACAGCAAGCTTTTTGACACAAAGGGTAAATATAGCTGGATCAAAGCACCAAGATATGATGGCTTGCCTATGCAAGTGGGTCCAATAGCAAGCATCGTTATAAACTACGCTAGAGGCAACGAGAGAGTTAAAAAAGTAGTTGATGAATTTTTAGCAAAGAGCGGCTTACCGCTAAGCGCAGTTTTCTCAACTCTAGGCAGAACCGCTACTCGTATGCTTGAGGCAAAAGTAGTAGCAGAGCACACAATGGACGCATTTAATGCCTTGGTAGAAAATTTAAAATCAGATCAAGAGACTTGCGCAAAATATGTAATCGATAACAAAAAAGAGTACAAAGGAAATTTTCAAGGCAATGCTCCAAGAGGTGCGCTTAGCCACTGGTGCCGCATAAAAGATGGTGTTATCACAAACTGGCAAGCAGTCGTGCCAAGCACATGGAACGCCTCTCCAAAAGACTCACAAAATCAAATGGGAAGCTACGAAGCGTGCTTAGTTGGTTTAAAGATCGCTGATCTTTCAAAGCCACTTGAGATAATACGAAAAATTCACTCTTATGATCCTTGCATCGCATGCGCTGTGCATGTTATGGATACAAAGGGAAATGATTTGAGTACTTATAAGATAAATCCAAATTTGTAAGGAGAGAATATGGTACATAAAAATGCTGACAGGATCAGCGAATACGAATTCTCCATCGGCGTTAGGCTGACACACTGGATTAGATTTGCAGCGATCACACTTTTAGTTGTGAGTGGCTACTATATCTCATACGTTTTTGTGAGTCCAGAGATCACGAGCGAGCCTACAAATTTTATGCAAGCAAAGTGGCGTATGGCTCACCAGATCGCTGGTTTTGTGCTAATAGCGGCGTTTATCTTTAAATTTTATCTATTTGTCTTTGATAAACATAGCAAAAAAGAGTGGATGAGTGTGGTTGATTTTCTAAATCCAAAAATTTGGATCGCACAGATCAAATACTATCTTTTTATGGGGCCACATCCGCATTTAAGGGGCGTTTATAATCCTTTGCAGTTTGCCTCATACTTTTTCTTTTATCTTATTTTGACTCTTATTTGCCTAAGTGGTCTTGTGCTTTATGTTCATGTTTATCATGAGGGACTTGGCGGAGCGCTTTATGAGCCAGCGAGGTTTTTTGAAGAGCTTATGGGTGGACTAGCAAATGTCAGAACGATACATAGAATTTGTATGTGGGTCATTATGATATTTGTGCCGATTCATGTTTATATGGCAGTATTTAACGCTGTTAAAGGCAAAAATGGAGCGATGGACGCTATCGTTAGCGGCTATAAATTTGTAAAAGAACACTGATGAGAGTGCTGGTTTTAGGCATCGGCAACGTGATGTTTGCCGATGAGGGCATAGGTGCTCATTTTGTAAATTTGATGGCTAAAAACTATAAATTTACAAGCTCTAAAAACGAGCTTACATTAATGGACGGGGGCACTTTAGCCCTCGCTCTAACTCACATCATAAGCGAATTTGACTATCTTATCGTCGTTGATTGCATTAGCGCGAATGGCGCAAGCGTAGGCGATGTTTATTTTTTCGACTTTCTAAACGTACCAAATTTTATCAGCTGGGACGGCTCGGCTCACGAGATAGAGATGCTCCAGACCCTTCATCTAATGGAGCTTGCAGGCGATAGACCTACGACTAAAATTTTAGGCATCGTGCCTAGCCGCATAGAATCATCAAATTTTAGCCTCTCAGATGAGGTTATAAACGCTTCTAATATTTTAGAAAAAACGCTGCTTAATCACTTAAAAGAGCTTGATTTTAAGTGTGAAAAGGTGGCAAATTTTACCCTAAATGATATCGTTGATGAATACGCTAAAAAAGGTTTAAAATGATACTTGCTTTTAAATTTACTTGCCACAAGGACGCTTCGTTTCTGGTGCCATTTTTACGCTTGCTTGCTGGTGATCTATTTCATAGTCTAAAGTGCAAAGATGATGAAATTTGTCTAAAGGTAAGTGGCAATACCAGCGAGCTTGAGAGCGTGGCAAATAAAGCAAGTGTGCTCTTGCCATTTAGTCTTTTTATAAAGCACAGTGAGGTCTTGGCTGCAAGTGAGCTTGATGAAGATAGCAAGATAAATAAGATAAAATTTGGTGGTCTAACTCCGACTCAAGCGAGCACATTTTTGGCTAGCGAAAAGGCTATCTTAAATGAAAGTGGCGTGCTATGTGAGAGTAAATTTGAGGGCGAGATAACGCTTGATAATTTTAATGAAAAGCTCAAAACTTGCCTAAATTTATTAAAAAACGGCAAGGGCGTTTGCATAGAGCAAGATAAAAATTTATATGAAATTTCTCTTGGCGTAAATTTTGACGCAAATTTCTTGATGCCTGTAAATTTAAAGCAGCTACCAAAAATTTTTATCGCCGATGATAGAGTTTTGACATTTCTAGCTAGCTTTGAAAAGCCACTTTTAGCACTAAAGACGACAGCCATTTATAGACAAAATCACGAGAATGCGCCGCTATTTTTTGACGTGATGGCACCAAATGACCTTTTTCTTTACGCCGTTTGCGAACAGCTAAATAAAGAGGGCTTTAGCTTTTTAAGCGTTAAAGTAAAGGATCAAAAAAATGCTCTTTCAAGGCTTACTTTGCTTGAAAGTAGCGCAGTTTTAAGCCCATTTTTCTATGCAAAAAACGAGGAATTTGAGCTTAGTAATTTTAGCGATATAGCTTTGGGGCTAAAATTTAGCAAATTTAGCGATGATGAAATTTGCCTGCTTTCAAAATCAAGCAAAACGCAGCTTCTATTTTTACCAAAATTTAGTAGCTTTGAAGAAATTTATGAGCTCGTAAGAGCCGATGAGGGTGGCGAAAGGCTACTTGAAAACTTCAGTAAAGAGCATACTTTGCCAAGTGGAAATTTTAGCTCAAATGCTAGCTTTTTCTCGCTATTTTGCATAGCTGGACGCTTGCTTGGCTTAAGCGATGACTTTAAAAAAGCAGGGGAGAATTTGCTCCTTATGGCAGCTGATTTTAGCGGTCAAAAGGGTGTTAGGATCGATTATAAAATGAAAGATGACTTTGGTTTAGACGGGGTTAAGTTTGTAAAAAGTATCATTTCGTTTGTCCTTGCTGGCGCTGGAGAGAAAAACATCAGCTTTGGTTGCACCGAATCTTTAGCGCATTTTTTAAGCGATTTTAGCTATGAAAAACGAGATAAATTTAATATCAAAAATGTTACTTTAAGCGGGGATTTATTTTATAATAAGGTAGTTAGCAACTTGATAAAAAAGCACCTAAACCCAAATATAAAAACAAATTTTGACCCCGGATTTGGCGTTGAGATCAAGCTTTAGATATGAGATCAAAGGCTTAGTTCAAGGCGTTGGTTTTAGACCATTTGTCTATACTTTAGCGCATAAATTCAAGCTAGTTGGTGAAATTTACAACGATGATGAGGGTGTGAAGCTAAATTTTAGCGGTGAAGAGGCTAGCTTTTTGGCTTTTGAAAAAGAGCTTTATGAGAAGCTACCAGCCCTTGCTAGGATCGATGAACTGCATAAATTTAAGATAGATAAAATTTACGAAAAACTTGAGATCATCGCCTCAAAGTCGGCAACCAAACAAGCGCCTATCTTGCCTGATTACGCACTTTGTGACGACTGCTTGCGCGAGTTTTATGACCCCACAAATCCACGCTACAAATATCCATTTATAAACTGCACCAACTGTGGACCTAGATTTTCCATCATCAAAGCATTGCCCTATGACAGAGTAAATACGACGATGAACGAGTTTAAAATGTGTAAATTTTGCGAGAGCGAATATAAAGACCCGCTTAACCGCCGCTACCACGCAGAGCCGATCTCTTGCCCAAACTGCGGACCAAAACTCTATCTAAAAGATAAATTTGGCAAAGTCTTGGCTAGTAAAAACGAAGCAGCCAAAGAGGCAGCTAAGCTCATAAACGAGGGTAAAATTTTAGCCATTAAAGGGCTTGGTGGCTTTCATCTAGTCTGCGACGCGACAAATGAAGCCGCAGTTTGCGAGCTAAGAGCTAGAAAACATCGCCCAAGCAAGCCCTTTGCTCTGATGAGTAAAAATTTAGAGAATGCTAGAAAAATAGCGCAAATTTCAGAGGCAGAGGCAAAGCTACTTAGCTCAAATTTAAAGCCTATCGTCTTGCTTGAAGCAAAAAATGGCTCAAATATCGCAAAAAGCGTCGCACCAAATTTAAACAAGCTTGGCGTCATGCTCGCATTTAGTGGCATACATCTTTTGCTATTTGATTATTTAGAACACGACATCATCGCAACTAGCGCGAATATCTCAGGCGAAGTTGTGATAAAAGATGAGAATGAGCTAAGAGAAAAACTAGGTGATGTCATAGACTTTTACCTTGATCACGACCGAGAAATTTACTCGCCAAGTGACGATAGTATCGCATTTTGCATTGGAGATGAAGTTGTTTTCACAAGAACGAGCCGTGGCTTAAATCCAAATTTCATCCATACAAATTTCAAGCAAAAAGGGACATTTTTAGCCCTTGGAGCGGAGCTAAAAAGCTCATTTTGTATCTACAAAGACGGACTTTTGATGATTAGCCCGTATATCGGTGATCTAAAAAACGTGGCGACTTTTGATAGATTTAAAGATATTTTTACCCTTTTTGAAAAGACTTACAACCTAAAAATCGATAAAGTTGTAGCCGATCTGCATCCAAATTTTTTAAATACAAAATGGGCAAAGGATCAGGGCTTTGAGCTCATTCATTTGCAGCACCACTATGCACATTTGTTAAGTGTGATCTTTGAAAATGATTTGCCAGATAAAGAGTATCTTGGCTTTTGTTTTGACGGCACTGGATACGGGGAAGATGGCAAAATTTGGGGTGGCGAGGTCTTTAGGCTGGATAAAAAAAGTTACAATAGAGTTTATCACTTTGATGAATTTAGCCTATTTGGGGGCGAAAACAGCATCAAAAATATTTATCTAATCGCATATTCTATTATTTTAAAATACTCTCTTGAGGACGAAGCTAGTAAATTTTTAGTAAATTTTGATGAAAAAATGTTTGCAAATTTTAAAAAAATGGAGCAAAAAGGATTAAACTTAGTAAAGACTAGCTCGGTTGGTAGGATATTTGACGCATTTGGGGCGATTATTTGTGGGCTTTTTCACTCGAGTTTTGAGGGCGAGAGTGGTATGAGGCTTGAAGCACTTTATGATAAAAATTTAGATGTGTGTTATAAATTTAGCCAAGATAATGGAGTGATTGGCTTTAAAGAAGCTTTTAAAAGTGCTTTAAAAGATGAGCCAAGAGTGGCTGCAACAGCATTTATAAATGGCTTAGCTGATATTATTTTTGAAATTTCAAAAAAAGAAAAAATGGAAATTTTACTAAGCGGCGGAGTTTTTCAAAATAAGACTTTACTCGAACTTATTTACAAAAAATTTACTAAAGTAAATTTAAAATTTTATATCAATAAAAAATTCTGTAGCAACGATTCTAACGTAAATTTAGGGCAAATTTATTATTATTTATCCACATTTTCTAATAAGTGATGTATAATGATTATAAACGGTAATCAAACGAGAAAGGAGCAGAAAATGGATAGTGTTATACGTTTTAGTGTTTCTTTACCTAGTCAGTTACTAGACGAACTAGATAAAAAGGTTAGCGAACAAGGCTATGCTTCTAGGAGCGAATTTACGAGGGATTTGATACGCGAAAAGATCGTAAGCGATAGCTGGAAGGACGCTAGTGAGGAGTTGATCGGGGTTTTGACGCTCATTTATATGCATCATCACAACGATTTGGTGAATAAAAAGATGGATATAGAGCATAGCTCTGATGTGAAAATCATCTGCACAAACCATGTTCATGTCGATCACCATAACTGCTTAGAAACGATTTCAATAAGAGGCGAGGCGGGCAAAATTGAACGCTTTGCTGAAAGGATCGCTGGTTTAAAAGGTGTTAAATTTTCTAAACTTACAAAGGCTGCTGTTCCTAAATTTTAGCGTTCTAAAGTCTTTGCGGTGGTAGGAAATTTAGGAGTTTTTAACAAGTATAGCAAGTAGCTGATCTATTATAACAGCGGTGCTTATCACATTTGTCTTTTAAAATAGTTTTTAAGTGGTTTTTGTAGTTTTTTAAATTGATATGGAGTTTTTGCCGATTTGCTCGTGCAAACTCTATATCTTTTCGATCAATGATAATTTGATGGTCATTTACTCTTTTTATTTGGCTTTGACTAAAATTGAAATTTCTAAAAATTTTTTAAACTCATCCAAATATCTATTCTTAGCATTTACGCTATATTTTTATATAATAACAACAAAAATTTGATCCTTATTGCCACATTTTTACGCTGGTTAATAGGCTTCTTATGTTTTAATGAGCTTGCAAAGGAGTTGTTGTTGAACTTTTTAAATAGAATTTTTCTAACAAAAGAGCTGGATCGGTGGCAAAGTGACGGCATAGTTGATAAAGAGACTGCTATAAAAATAGCAAATTTATACGACATCGACCCTGATGCTCATAGCGACAAGATAAGTTTTGTCCTAAAGCTCGTAGCATATCTATTTTTTGCACTAGCCTTTTTTACGCTCGTTGGTGCAAACTGGGAAGAGATACCAAGATTAGGACGTTTAGCACTTGTGTTATTTGTACTCGGACTTGTAAATTTTGGTGGAATTTACTATCTCACAAAGGGAAAGGAAAATCTATCAACGGCGATGTTTTTTCTTGGAAATTTCTGCTTTGGTGCGGCGATTGCTCTTATTGCGCAAATTTATAACATTAGTGATGAGCCAAGCGGCGGTATCTTGCTTTGGAGTATCGGAGCGTTTGCGGTTTCTTTTGCTAGTAAGAAAGGTGTATTGGTAGCCCAAAGCCTTATCTTTGCGACAGTTTGGTTTTTTATGATAGCTTATCAGGGCGACTTTAGCTTTGGCTTTATCATTTTTATAGTGCTTGGCGCATATACGCTTTACAAAGACGACTCAAAATGGCTTGCTTTTGTGCTTTTTATAGATATTTTTATATACATCATTTCATTTTGCGGCTACATTAGTGGTTTTAGGGCGATATTTGATTATGGATTTTTGTTTGGACTTCCGATGGTTGCGATCGTATCTCTATCTTATGCACTTTTACTTATTAGTATTTCGCCGCTACTAGATAAATTTAGAGTAGGGCTTGGCGTATTTACGAAAGAATTTGGTAAAAATTTTGGCGTTTTTGTGTTGTTATTTTGTCTATTTTTATTTGAAGAAAGAAATTTATTTGAGCTTTACGATGAAAAGCTTTGGTTTGTGAAGTCGTTTTTTAAAAGCAATTTTGGCTTTGTCTTTATAATATTTAGTGTTGCTTATTTTGCACTGTTTTTTAAAGAAAAAAACAAGAGCGGTTTGCTGCTTGGGGCACTGCTCGTGTCGTTGCCATTTGTCTTTAGCTACGGTCCTGGCTACGCAAATATATTTTTTTCGCTCGCAAATATCATAACGGCTGCGGTTCTTATCAAAAAGGGTGAGTTAAAACTCGGTCTTTGTATGATATTTTTGGTTGCAGCCGTGAGGTATTTCCAACTCATAGGTGATTATATTGGTGCTACGGCGCTATTTATGGTGTTTGCTTTCATAGTGCTAGTTGTCGCTAGAAAAGGACGTAAAAAATGAAGATAAAAGTATTAATAGTAGCTGTAGTTTTTCAAATTTCGCTTATTGGCATTATGCTTGGCTACGCACTTATGCCACTTTATTTTGGGCAAGAGGTAAGAGTAAGGGTCAATCTTTATGATCCAAGGGATCTTTTTCGCGGAAATTATGTTGATTTGAACTATGATTTTTCAAATTTTCATTCAAGAAATTTTGACGAAAATGATAAAGATGACCGCTATATCGATAAATACGATGAGAGAGTAAGAGATGGAGCTAGAGTTTATGCTGTTTTAAAACCAGATGTTAATGGCACCTACAGCTTTGCTAAATTTAGTATAAGCAAACCAGAGAATGGAGTGTTTTTAGCTGGTAGATATGATGGCTACTCGCTCGTAAAATACGGCATAGAGCACTTTTATATGTCGCCTGATAGTGCAGCTAATACCGAAGATGAAATGAGAGAAGAGGATGTTCATGCGTATGCGATTTTGATGGTGATGGATAATGGCAAGGCTAGATTAAAGGATCTAATAATTCAAAAGAGTGCTGGAAAGAATAGTAAAAAATTATTTGGTGATGAAATTTTTGATAAGTTGGATGAGATTAGGCAAAAAGAGTAAAGTAAATTTAGTCAAAATGCTTGAAAATTTCATTTATATTTTTAAATTTAAATAGAAATTTAAATAAATTAATTAATTTTGATCTATTTGCAAAAACTCCTAAATTTTAATTTTATTTTTAAATTTAAGAGTTAAAATCTCCATAAATTAATAAAAAAGGATGAAAAAATGTGTAAAGATTGCGGTTGTTCAATGGGTAATCACGCCCACGCCCACACTCACGCTGATGGCACCACTCACTCGCACCCACACACTCATGATGGACATACAGATCACGCTCATGACGCGCACGAACATAGCCACGAGGCTCACGCACACCCTGTGCTAAACGAGAGCAAAACTATAGACGTGATAGAGAAAATTCTCTCCGAAAACGACAAAGAGGCCGCTCACAACAGAGCCCATCTTGATGAGAAAAAGATACTTTGCGTAAATTTAATGAGTAGCCCAGGTGCTGGTAAGACGACGCTTTTAGAAGCTACGATAAAGGCTGGTAAGTTTAAAATAGGCGTTGTTGAGGGCGATCTTGAGACAAATCAAGATGCTGATCGCATAGTAAAAGCTGGCGCAAAGGCTCATCAGATAAGCACAGGTCAGACCTGTCACTTAGACGCGTTTATGGTACATGAAGGGCTTCATCATCTGCCACTAAACGAGCTTGATCTAGTCTTTATAGAAAATGTTGGAAATTTAGTCTGCCCTGCAAGCTACGACGTTGGCTCACATTTTAACGCTGTGCTTCTTTCAGTACCAGAGGGCGATGATAAGGTGAGCAAATATCCAGTGATGTTTAGGGCTGCTGATGTGCTTCTTATCACAAAAGCTTCGCTTGCACCGCACTTTGACTTTGATATCGAGCGAGTGAAAAACGACGCTAGAAAGCTAAATCCAAAGGTCGATATCTTTGTGATAGATAGCAAAACAGGCGAAGGAATCGACAAATGGATAAGTTATTTGGAATTTAAAAAAGAGCTAAGATAATGTGCCTCTCGATCCCTTCAAAAGTAATAGAAATAGATGAAAATAACGTTGCTACCGTTGAGACCTTGGGCGTTACTAGAAAGGTAAGCTTGGATCTTATCTCTGACGAGGTAAAAGTTGGCGAATACGTGCTAATCCACGTTGGATACGCTATGCAAAAGATCGATACGCAGTTTGCGCTTGAGAGCTTAGAGGTCTATCAAAAGATCGCTGATGATATGAACGCGGGGAAAATTTGATGGATCTTATCAATGACTTTCGCGATAAAAATTTAATCCTAGCCCTTTCAAAGCTCATCCAAAAAGAGAGCACAAAGCCCCTAAATATCATGGAAATTTGTGGCGGTCATACGCATAGCATTATGAAATTTGCACTGCCAAGCTTAGCTGGAGAGCATATAAATTTCATCCACGGCCCAGGCTGTCCGGTCTGCGTGATGCCAAAGAGCCGCATAGATGAGGCCTGTAAGCTAGCTAGCATGGATAATGTGATCTTTTGCACGCTAGCTGACATGCTAAGAGTGCTTGGCTCAAAGACAAGCTTGCAAAAGCTTCGTGGCGAGGGGCATGATATAAGGGCACTTTACACGCCACTTGATGCGCTAAATATAGCTAAGCAAAACCCAGATAAAAAGGTCATATTTTTTGCCATAGGCTTTGAGACGACAACGCCAATGAGCGCAAATTTGGTTGAAAAAGTGGTGCAAGAGGACATTAAAAATTTATACTTTCACATAAATCATGTAACCGTTCCAGCTCCAGTTAGAGCTATAATGAGTGATGAAAACGTGAGGATAGATGCATTTCTAGGCCCAAGCCACGTGAGCGTTATCACTGGAAGTAAAATTTACAAAGAGCTAGCGAGCGAGTTTAAAAGACCGATCGCCATTAGCGGTTTTGAGCCACTTGACATCATGGCAAGTGTGCTAAATTTAGTCCGTCAGCAAAACGCAGGCACTTATGAAGTCTATAACGAGTATGCAAGGGCGGTTAAAGAAGAGGGCAACGTCAAGGCAAAAGAGCTCATCGCTAAGTACTTTGAGCCGTGCGACTTTGTCTGGAGAGGCCTTGGCGAGATAGCGCAAAGTGGCATGAAACTAAAAGATGAGTTTGCCTATCTTGACGCCAGAGTGCAGTTTGACTGCAGTGTAGAGAGTGCCGGCGAGAGCAAGGCTTGCATTTGTGGGCAAATTTTAAGAGGGTTAGCAAAGCCAACAGAGTGCAAAGTCTTTGGCAAGGTTTGCAACCCGCAAAATCCGATAGGATCGTGCATGGTCTCAAGCGAGGGCGCTTGTGCGGCATATTTTAAATATGCAAGAGTTGGTTAAGGAATTTAATGAAAAAGATAATGCTAAGCCACGGCGGTGGCGGCGAGGAGATGAACTCGCTTATAAACGAGACGATATTTAAAATTTTTGATAACGAAATTTTAAGGCAGAGCAACGACTCAGCGATACTAAATTTAAACGGCAAGATCGCATTTAGCTCTGATAGCTTTGTGGTAACTCCCATTTTTTTTAATGGTGGCGACATCGGTAAGATCGCAGCTTGCGGCACGATAAACGACCTAGCGATGGTTGGAGCAAGCGCAAAATACCTAAGCTGCTCGCTAATCATCGAAGAGGGACTTAGCATAGAGGAGCTTGAGCGTGTGCTTGGCTCGCTTGCAAAAACTTGTAAAGAGAGTGGAGTGAGTGTAGTTTGTGGCGATACAAAGGTCGTGCCAAAGGGCAAATGCGATAAAATTTTCATAAACACAGCAGGCATTGGCGAGATAGTTTGCGAGGGTGTGGAGCTTAAAAATTTAAAAGCAGGGGCAAAAATTCTCATCTCTGGAGATGTTGGCAGACACGGAGGCGTGGTGCTAGCAGCAAGAGAAGAATTTGAGCTTGGGCTTGATCTAAAAAGTGACTGCAAGAGCTTAAAAGAGGTTGCTTTGAGGCTATTTGAGGCTGGCATAAAACCGCAATGCATGCGTGATGCGACAAGAGGCGGACTAAGTGCAGTGCTAAATGAATGGACTAAATTTGCTAAATTTGACATCTTGGTTTTTGAAGAAAATATCAAGGTCGCAGACGAAGTGATGGGCATTTGTGAGCTTTTTGGATTTGAGCCTTATGAGCTTGCAAATGAGGGCACTTTTGTGATGGCTGTCGATGAGAGCCAGGCTGAGGACGCACTTAAAATTTTAAGAGAATTTGACAAAAACGCGATGATAATAGGCGAGGTCTTGGAAGCTAAAAACGAGCGTGTCATCATCGAAAATGCCTATAAATCAAGAAGATTTCTCGAGCCGCCAAAGGGCGAACTACTACCAAGGATTTGCTAATGCACGAGCTTAGTATCGTTCAAAATTTAGTTAGCCTTTGCGAGAAAAACGCCGCCAAAGAAAACGCCAAAGAGATAAACAAGATCAAGATAAAGGTTGGCCGTTTAAGCGGAGTGGAGCCTCATTATTTACAGAGCGCTTTTGACGTTTATAAGACTGGCACGATCTGTGAAAACGCTGAGCTTGTCATAAATTTACAAGGCATTGTTATTGAGTGTTTGGATTGCGGATTTGGCGGAGAGCTTAATGAAAATGACTTTACTTGCCCAAAGTGCAAAAGCCAAAATTTAAAGGTGACTGACGGCGAGGATATGTATCTGATGCGCCTTGAGATGAA
Source organism: Campylobacter concisus (assembly GCF_015229955.1). Classification (NCBI taxonomy): domain Bacteria; kingdom Pseudomonadati; phylum Campylobacterota; class Epsilonproteobacteria; order Campylobacterales; family Campylobacteraceae; genus Campylobacter; species Campylobacter concisus. The sequence goes on along the minus strand of NZ_JAAKYZ010000001.1, from coordinate 751,205 downwards.
GTAAATTTTACATATTTTTATATGTAAAATTTTATGTTTTTATTTAAATATTTTAATAGCACTAGTATCAAAAAATAGCTATCAAAACCTTGATCTTTAGCTTTTGATATCTTTTGACTAGTAAAATTTAAGCATTACGCACTTTATGAGCCGAGGATAATATATATAATCAAAAATGAGTGCCCACTTTTAGTTTTAGAAGTAGTCAATAATTTTTCTATAATTTCTGTGCGTTGCAGATTTAAACTACTCAAATATCAAAAACGGAGCCTGAATCACGTTTCTTATTATCTTTAGTGGTGAGAGCAGGGCGTCTTGCAGGATCTTCGTCGAGTACTCAGGCTTATCGGTAGTGCCACGTATGGCGATGACGGTTGAGAGCGAGCGGTCCTTGCCAAGGATTATTTGATTTACCAGTGGAATTTTATCGATGATACTGCTGGCATCTTTTAGTAGCTTTAGCTCAAGGTCGATGTTTATCTTTTTACTCTTTAGATCGATCGTACCACGTCCGCCGATATCAGCGCTTGTGCCTATCATTTCAATCGCCAAAAACTCAATCATATCGCCATTTCTAGTGAGTAAAATTTTACCATTTTTAACAGTAAAGCCTTTGTCATTAAAGTCAGGCGTTTTAAAGCTAAGAAGCGATGGAACGGAGTTTAAAAAGCTAAGTAGCCTTTGATAAAAGATATAATCCTTTAAAAAAGTATCAAAAAATCTCACCTCTGCCTTGAAATTCTTAGAGTTTTCTCCAAGTAGTTTCAGGCGAAATTTACCACCCTCAAAGCTCTTGATGCCAAAAAGGTCGTTGATAAATTCTCCGCTTATGTCGGTTGCGTCTAAATTTATACTCTTTTCATCGTTAAAATAGCCAACTCTTCCTTGCTGCGCCAGCCCATTTAGCGAGGTGCTTTTGCCCTTTTTCTCGGCACTAAAGCTAGCAAATGGCAAGGTCTTGTTTAGATCCCTTAAAACGATATCGCCATTTTTTGCTAAAAGCTCAAGCGGCGTGCTTTGCTCGCTGGTTTTGTTATCATCAAGCACTAGCAAATTTAGATCTTTGGTTTTTACGTTTATGGCTTTTTCTTTTATGTCTAGGCTTAGCTTTTTGCTTGCGCTATCTACCTTCACACCAGCTTTTGAGACTAAAATTTTAAGATCATCGTTTTCATATTTTGAGCCATTTTTATCTAAAAACGGCAAGTCAAAGTTTGCCTCTTTGGCAAAAATTTCAAGATCAGTAAAATCCTTACTTTTTATACTAAGTTCATCAAAACCATGCACGCCGTTTTGCTTTAAAACAGGCGAGCTCTCTATGAAAAATTTACTATTTTTTGTTGATATTTTACTTTCACCGCCAAAGCTCATATCAATTCCAAATGGCTCTATCTTAAGCAAAGTTTCATCAGCCTTGCCAAAGTCCAAAAATGCGCTAAATGGCTCATTTTTAAAGGCTAAAATTTCATCATTTTTTTCTTTTAGATCAAAGCTTTCTATCATGCCTTTTATCTCGCCAGTACTTTTTTGTAAATTTATATCAGCCTTAGCATTTGCTTTAAAAAACTCAAGCCCAAAGCCAGTAGCATCGATGCTTAAATTTGTCGTATTTATGAGCTTTACAAGGGCGCCTTTAGCGTTAAATTTACTTCCAGCGATCTCTAAAACCGCATCACTTAGCTTAAATTCTCCATTTGCAATGACGCTTTTTTCGTCAAAATTTTCTAAGCTTTTCTCATCAAGCTTTATCAAAATTTTTAAGCTAGCATCCATTTTTCCGCTAAGCTGCCTTACTGGCACGATGATCTTATAGGCTTTTAATATCTCATTTATAGCTTCATCATAGATCGATTTTGTCTTTATAAAAAGCTCTAAATTTGCGCTTTTTTCATCAAAGATATTATTTATCACAACGCTTGAGCCATCAAGTTTTTTACCCTTGTAAATAGGCGAGAAAAGATCAAATTTAAGCTTTGAGTTTTTAAGCGTGATATTTGCCTCGCCTACATTTACGGCTGGCAAGCCTTTTTCAAATTTAACGAGCAAATTTTTAGTATTTGCGGTGGCATTTAGATCATTTAGATAAAAGTCATTTTTAGCTAGATCAGCCTTGCCATTTATCTCTTTTAGCTCGTAATCATCAGCAACGATGTATCCATATATCCAGTTTTTAACTTCACTATTTAGCTCTATGCGTCTATCAAGCTCATCAATGAAGTTTTTAATGCTTCCAGCCTCGACATCGTAAGCTTTGTAGGTTAAAAATGTATCTTTTAGGGCAAAATTTAGCTTACCATGCAGCTCATGAGAGGTGAAATTTCCCTCAAATTTATAGTCATTTTTATCAAAATCTGCACTTCCTTCGCCGCTAATGCTGACGTTAAAATCCTTAAAGCTTAAATTTCTAACACTAAAAAGATCTATTCCATCTTGCTGTTCGTTTTGGAATTTAATATCCACATTTAAATAAGGGCTATCAACAAAAAATATATCATCTAAAAATAGAATTTTTAGTTTAAAATCATCGCCTATTTGCACATTTTCAAGTGAAATTTCTTGAAAAATCGTATCTATAAAATCTACGCTTTTACTGAGATTTAAAAGGCGCTCATCGCTGCTTTTTTGCTTGCTTTCTTTCTTAAAATTTGGGAGCCTTATCTGCTTTGCTCTTGCAATTATTTTTTTATCTAATTTTATATATAATTGCTCCAATTTTACGCCGTAAAACTCGAAATCGTTAATTTTTATGCCGTATTTTAAAAGTAAGATAAATGAAAGAATCAAGATGATAAAAAATTTTATGAAAAAGCCATATTTAGACATTTTTTTTGATATCGTAGCCATCATTTTCCTAAGTATTTTTGTCTATTTGGCACGCCCTATAAACACAAGCAAGGTCGTTTTTATACCAAAGGGAAGTGTGGGCGAGATTATATCTTATTTAGCTAATCGCAACTTTAACTTAAGCGTGATAGACAAATACGCCATACTTTTTATCGGCTCTCCACAATCTGGCTGGATAGAGATTGGCCAAGATAAAATTTCAAGGGTTGATTTTTTAAAAAAACTTGCAAAATCAAAAGCAGCTTTAACTGAGATAACGCTAATACCAGGCGAAACGACTATCGTTTTTTTAAACCAGATCGCCGCCCAGCTAGGACTTGATCCCATTAAGCTAAATAGCGAATATAACGCTCTTGCTCCAGTGAGTGATGGCTTTTTGATGCCAAATACATATAAAATTCCAATAGGCATCAGCGAAAGGCACCTTGCTTTTTATCTTGTAAATTCATCAAAAAAGGCTCAAAGCGAGATCAGCAATAAAATTTTTGGCGAATACAACGAGAAAAAATGGTTTAAAATTTTAACGATCGCTTCGATCATCCAAAAAGAAGCGGCAAATGAAGCTGAGATGCCACTAGTTGCTTCAGTTATATATAACCGCCTAAATAAAGGCATGAGGCTGCAAATGGACGGCACATTAAACTATGGAATTTATTCACACGATGTGATCACGGCTGAGCGCATAAGAAGTGATATGAGCGAGTTTAATACCTATCTAAACGACGGTATTCCGCCAAGTCCAGTCTGCTCGGTCTCGATAAGTGCGATCAAGGCGGCGATAAACCCTGCAAAGAGCGATTATTTATACTTTGTGCTTGACAAAAAGGCGAAAAAACACATTTTTTCAAAAACCTTAAGCGAGCACAACCAAAATATAGGAAAATAGAGCTAGAATTTGCGGCAAATGCCTAAAATACAACGAGATTTAATAAAGAAAGTGATAAATTTTAAAAAATTAAAAGGGCTAAAATGAGTGACATTATCTGGACAAAAACTGACGAGGCACCGCTTTTTGCAAGCTACTCTCTCTTTCCTATCGTAAAGAGCTTTTTGTCACGTGCTGACATTAGCATAACTAGGGCCGATATTAGCCTAGCTGGGAGAATTTTATCTCTTTTTAGCAAAGAGCTTGGACTAAATAAGGCCGATGAGCTAGAACTTTTAGGCGAGCTTACCAGTCATAAAGAAGCAAATATCATAAAACTGCCAAACATCTCAGCTACGCTCGTTCAGCTAAAAGCAGCGATAGAGGAGCTAAGAAGTAAGGGCATAAATGTGCCTTTTTATCCAGATGAAATCATCACAGACTACGACGAAGAGGTTGCTAAAAAATACCAAAAAGTGCTAGGAAGTGCAGTAAATCCAGTGCTAAGACAAGGAAACTCAGATAGAAGAGTCTTATCACCTGTTAAAGAATTTGCCAAAAAACATCCGCATAGCAACGGTGACTGGGACAAGGCAAATAAGACAAAAATTTGCTACATGCAAAAGGGTGATTTTTATGAGAATGAGCGCTCAATAATCGCTAGCAAAGATGAGAAATTTTATGTAAATTTCATAAGTAAAGAGGGTAAAAAAGAGCTTTTAAAAGAGCTTACCGTTCAAAGCGGTGAGATTGTAGATGCAACATATTTAAGCGTAGATGAGCTAGATAAATTTTATGAAAGCTGTTTTGAAGAGGCAAAAAAAGAGAATTTGACCTTGAGCCTGCACCTAAAATGCACGATGATGAAGGTTAGCGATCCAGTCATCTTTGCTCATGCGATAAAGAGCTATTTTAAAGATGTTTTTGAGCTGTTTGGCAATGAGTTTAAAACTCACGGCGTTGAGGCAAAAAATGGCTTAAAAGATATGTTTTCTAAAATTTCACAGCTTAAAAATAAAGATGAAATTTTGGCTAAATTTGATGAAATTTTGAGCAAAAAGGCAAAAATTTGGGCACTAAATGAAAATGCTAGCAACTTCGACGTGCCAAATGACGTCATCATCGATGCCTCTGTGCCAGCGCTTATTAGAAACTCAGGGAAAGTAAAAGATAGAAGCGGCGAGCTAAATTTCTCGCTTTGCATGATCCCAGATAGGACCTATGCTAGGGCTTATGAGGCCTGCGTGGCGGACTTTAAGGAGCATGGCGCGCTTGATGTGAGCAAGATCGGCAGCGTAGCAAACGTGGGACTAATGGCTAAAAAGGCCGAGGAGTACGGCAGCCACGATAAGACCTTTATTGCAAAAGAGGATGGAGAATTTGTAGTTTTTGATGAGGCTGGCGAGAATGTCTTTAAATTTAGCGTCAAAAGTGGCGATATTTTTAGGATGACGCAGGCAAAAGACGATGCGATAAATGCGTGGTTTGAGCTTGCTTTAAAAAGAGGCGAAATCTCAAAAGATGAGCTTATATTTTGGCTAGATAGCAGCCGTGCACATGATAGAAATTTGATAGCTAAATTTGAAAGATTTAAAGAGAAATTTGCTAACGCTGGCGTAAAATTTGAAATTTTAAACTACGAGCAAGCGACTACAAAAACGCTTGAGGCAATAAGAGCTGGCAAAAACGTTATAAGCGTAACTGGTAACGTTTTAAGAGATTATTTAACCGATCTTTTTCCGATCTTTGAGCTAGGTGGCAGCTCAAAAATGCTCTCAGTTGTGCCGCTACTTGCTGGTGGAGCGATGTTTGAAACAGGTGCTGGCGGAACGGCCCCAACGCTTGTAAAAGAGCTAAAAGAGAAAAACCATCTACTTTGGGATAGCTTAGGCGAGTTTTTAGCGCTTAGTGCTTCGCTTGAACATCTAGCATTTGCTAAGCAAAAAAAAGAGGCAAAAGAGCTAAGTGATGCGCTAAATAGAGCGGTTGCTAGCTATCTAGATGAAAACAAAACGCCAAATGCCACTCTTGATACCAGGGAGTCACACTTCTATCTAGCGCTATTTTGGGCAAGAGAGATGGCAAAAAGTGGCGGAATTTTAAGTGAAAATTTTGAAAATTTAGCAGACGAGCTAGAAAAAAATGGGAGCGAAATTTTAAAAGAGATAAGACAAGATGATGGTGCAAGCGTGGAATTTGGCGGATATTATTTGCCAGATGAAGTGAGGGCAAATGAGGTCATGAGACCAAGTAAAATTTTAAATCAAATAATAGGATGAGAAAATGAAAATAAGTATAGTTGGAGCTGGAAACGTCGGTGCGAGCATAGCATATGCGCTTTGTATGAGAGAAGTTTGCGATGAGATCGCGCTTGTGGATATATTTGGTGACGTGGCACGTGCAAAAGCGATCGATCTAGCGCAGTCAAGCTGCGTTTTTAATGCTAAAACTACCGTTTGCGGTGGCGATGACTTTATGCTAATAGAGGGCAGTGATATCGTAGTGGTAACTGCTGGAAGCCCAAGAAAAGAGGGTCAAACAAGAGAGGACTTGCTCCTTAAAAACGCCGTAGTCGTAAAACAAACAGCTCAAAATATCGCAAAATTTGCACCAAATGCGGTGATAATAGTTGTGACAAATCCGCTTGATGTGATGGTCTGGACGGCTCATAAATTTAGTGGTTTTAGTAAAAATAAAGTGATCGGCATGGCTGGTGAGCTTGATGGCGCAAGATGCAGATATGAGCTAGCGCTTCTAAAAGATAAAGATGCAAAAGAGCTAAAGACAAAGATAATTGGTGCTCACAACGACGAGATGATCGTATCTGCTAGCAACATTAGCGAAAGCTTAAACGAAAATGAGTTGGCAATTCTTAAAAAAGAGACAAGCACAGGTGGCGCAAAGATCGTTAAGCTTCTTGGCACTTCAGCTTACTACGCACCAGCGGCTGCAGTTGTGAAAATGTGTGAAGCGATCATGGGCAAGAGTGATGAAATTTTAAGTGCTAGCGTGCTTCTTGATGATGAGCTAAGTTGCGGCAGGCTAGTAAGGCTTGGACGTGAGGGCTTAAAAGAAATTTTAGAGCTAAATATAAATGAAAGCGAGCAAGAGCAGCTAAGTAAAAGCGAAGCTGATATTAGAAAAAACATTAAATTTTTAAAAGAAAATTTGGATTAGGAATATAGATGATAATAAAAGAAAATGTACCTGTTTGGGTCGATGAGAGCAGGTGTAAAGCCTGTGATGTCTGTGTGAGCTACTGCCCAGCAGGCGTGCTAGCGATGAGGCTTGAGCCAAAGGCGGTGCTTGGTAAGATGATAGAGGTCGTCTATGCTGACTCATGTATAGGCTGTCGCGACTGTGAGCTTCACTGTCCTGATTTTGCCATTTATGTGGCTGAAAAAGGCTTTAAATTTGCAAAACTAACTGCTGAGAGCAAAGAGCGAGCTGCGGCCGTAAAGGCAAATAAATTTGCAAAGCTTGGAGAGAGCGCATGAGAGAGCTAGTATCAACTGGAAACGCCCTAGTAGCAAGGGCTGCGGTCGAGTGTGGCTGTAACTTCTTTGGCGGATATCCTATCACTCCAAGTAGCGAGATCGCCCACGAGCTAAGTGTGCTTTTGCCAAAACATGGCGGCACATTTATACAAATGGAAGATGAGATAGCTGGAATTTCAGTTTCTCTTGGCGCAAGTGCGAGTGGCGCTAAGGCGATGACTGCAAGTTCTGGTCCAGGAATTTCACTAAAGGCTGAGCAAATAGGCCTTGGCTTTATCGCAGAGATACCGCTCGTCATAGTAAATGTCATGCGCGGTGGCCCTTCAACTGGCCTACCAACCCGCGTCGCACAAGGCGATATCTTGCAGGCTAAAAACCCAACTCACGGCGATGTAAATATGATTGTTTTGGCCCCTAGCAGTCTAGAGGAGTGCTATACGCAGACTGTGCGTGCGTTTAACCTTGCAGCTAGGTTTATGACGCCAGTTATGCTGCTACTTGATGAGACGATAGGCCATATGCAAGCAAGGGTGCGTTTGCCAGAGATTAGCGAGCTAGAAATTTATAAAAGAAGAGAATTTAGTGGCGAGCCAAAAGAGTATAAACCTTACGAGGCCGCACCAGATGAGCCAGCCACGCTAAATCCTTTCTTTAAAGGCTATCACTACCATATAACAGGGCTTCATCACGGAGCTACTGGCTTTCCAACAGAAGATGGAAAGATCGTTGAATACTCGATGAATAGGCTATTTAATAAGATAAATTTACACACTGATGAGTGCGAGAAATATGAAGAATTTATGCTTAACGACGCAGAAATTTGTATCATCGCCTTTGGTAGTGTGGCGCTTTCAGCCAAGCAAGCGATATTAAATTTACGTGAAAAAGGGCTAAAAGTAGGGCTATTTAAGCCACTCACACTTTTTCCAGCTCCAACTAAAAAGCTAAAAGAGATATCAAATAAATTTAAGAAAATTTTAGTCTGCGAGCTAAATTTAGGTCAGTATAGTGGCGAAATTTCAAAGATCACCTTAAGAGATGACTTTGCAAAACTGCTAAAAGCAAATGGTAGGCCGATAAGCCCAAGCGAGATCGAGGCGAAAATAGGAGAAATTTATGGCTTTTAATTATGATAAATATTTACGAACAGATAAAATGCCTACTCTTTGGTGCTGGGGCTGTGGCGACGGCGTCATACTAAAAGCGCTTATCCGCGCTATCGATACCATGGGCTGGGATATGAACGACGTTTGCGTGGTCTCAGGCATAGGCTGCTCTGGCCGCTTTAGCGGATATCTTGACTGCAATACCATCCACACAACTCACGGTAGAGCCGTAGCATATGCTACTGGCGTAAAGATGGCAAACCCAGAGAAGCACGTCATCGTAGTAACTGGCGACGGCGACGGACTAGCGATCGGAGGCAACCACACGATACATGGATGCCGCCGAAATATCGGGCTAAATCATATATTAATCAACAACTTCATCTATGCGCTAACCAACTCGCAAACCAGCCCAACCACTCCAAAGGGCATGTGGACGGTCACAGCGCAATACGGCAACATCGATCCTAGCTTTGACGCCTGTAAGCTCGCAACTGCCGCAGGAGCTAGCTTTGTCGCGCGTGGAAGCGTCATCGAGCCAGAGAAGCTTACAAAGCTCTTTGTAGAGGGCTTTAGCCACGATGGATACAGCTTTTTTGATGTATTTTCAAACTGCCACATAAATTTAGGCCGCAAGAACAAAATGGGCGAGGCGGTGAAAAATTTAGAGTGGATAAAGGGTCGCACGACTAGCAAGGTCAAATTTGACATGCTAGATGGCGAAGAAAAAAAGGGCATTTTCCCACTTGGCGTGCTTCACAAAGATGAAGAAAAGATCGAATACACCAAGGCTTACGACATGGTAAGAAGGGCTGCAATGAGCAATGAAGCGATAAATTTTGAGGAGCTAGCATGAAGTCACAACTAAGATTTGTCGGCGTTGGCGGACAGGGCGTCATACTAGCAGGCGAGATCCTCTCAGCTGCCAAGATAAAAGCTGGCGGATACGGTGTGAAGGCCTCTACCTACACATCTCAGGTGCGTGGCGGCCCAACGAAGGTCGATATCATACTTGACGAGAAAGAAATTTTATATCCTTATGCAAACGAGGGCGAGATAGACTTTATGCTTGCTACTGCACAGATAAGCTATAACGCCTTTAAAAGCGGTGTGAAAGAGGGCGGTGCGATCGTTGTCGAGCCAAATTTGGTAAAAGTGAGCGATGAAGACAAAAAGCGCTGGAAAATTTATGAAATCCCTATCATCTCTATCGCAAAAGACGAGGTCGGAAATGTCATCACACAAAGCGTCGTGGCCCTTGGTGTGGCTGTGGCTATGAGCAAGTGCATGGATGAAAATTTAGTGCGTGAAGAGATGCTAGCAAGCGTGCCTGAGAAAGTCAAAGAGGCAAATGCCAAAGCTTACGAGCTAGGTCTAAAATACGCAAAAGAGCTTTTAGAATAAATTTTGGCTAATTTTTAGCCAAAATTCCTACTAAAAATAAAAAAATTAGCCTTTATTATATTTTTATCAATTATTACTTTTCTTAAAACCTAAAGCATTATTTGTCGATATAAAAGATTATATTTTATAGTATTTATTTATCTTGCTAAAGCTATGAAATTTTTTAAAAATCGTTCTTATGATGCCTTATTTTAGCTTTCTTAAATAAAATATATTTTTAAATATTTAATAAGTTAATAAATTATATTTAATATTTCGTTTTAGTAACATTTCAGATGTAAAATTTTTATAAAAGGAGTAAAAATTGAGTTACAAAATCTCGGTTGCAACATGTGCTGCACTTTTGATGTGCAGTGGTTTTTTAAGTCAAGTTTTTGCTGTGCAAACGACAAAACTTGAGGGTATCGAAGTAAATTCAGTTGGTGACAACATCAGCGAGAGTGGTATCGATGAGGGAATTTTAAGCAAAAGAGTAGCCGCTGGTCCTTTGGCTGACAAAAAAGTTTTAGATATGCCTTATCAAGTAAATACGATCTCAAAAGAGGTTCTTGATAACCAAGGCGTTCAAGGTTTTGAAGATGCAGTTAGGTACTTTCCTTCAGCTTCTATTCAATATCGTGGCGGTGGCGATGTTGGTCGTCCGCAAACTCGCGGTTTTCAAGGTTCAGTCGTAGGTAACGTCCTTTGGGACGGCTTTTACTCTACATCAACCACAGCTATACCTATGGCGATGTTTGAGAGCTTACAAATCCAAAACGGACTTGCTGGCTCGCTTTATGGTGGTGCCACGCCTTCTGGATATTTCCTCTACTCTCGTAAGCGCCCAGTCCCGCTTCAAAATATCATCTGGACTGATTACAGCTCAAGGTCAAATTTGGGCTTAGGTCTTGATACTTCAAATAAATTTGAAAAAGTCGGATATAGAGGTGTCTTTTACTATTCAGGCGGTGAAAAGAATGCCAAAGATAGTAAATTTTTCTCGTCGTTTAGCCTCACTTGGACTTGATTTTACCTTACAGAGAATTTAACACTTGAGACAAACTTTAGCCATTACGAGCATAAAAATTCAGGTATGCCGGGTGGATTTAGTATGCCATTAACTAATGGAGTGGCGAATTTTGATGTACCAAGCCCTGTAAAAGATACTAAAAGAGGACTTGAGCAGTCTTTTGGTGGCAATCACCTTAAAACAACGACAGCTAGCGTAAAACTAAAATATGCTCCAACAGAGAACTGGTATTTTGAAGGTGGCTATCAGTGGCAAAAGGCTATCCGTGATATGTATGGCACCGATGGAAAATTCTTAAATCAAAATGGAGATTATGAAGTTACTAAAAGTGGTGGTAGTGGTGCATCTGGTAGATTTGATGTAGACAGCTGGTTTTTAAAAGGTTTGACAAATTTTGAAACAGGTCCTTTATCACATAATTTTGCCGTAGCTACAAATGGATACCGCTGGACTATTTATAGTGCTAGAAATAGAGGTGAAGAAAGAGTACTTGGTAACTCAAATTTATATCATCCAGTAATATTTAATAATCCACATGTAAAAAAAGGAAGTGGTAGGTATAAAAATAGTAGTAGCGATATGAAAAATATTTCTGTTGTTGATGATATTAAATTTAATGACTACTTTAGCACTATCTTGTCAGTCTCAAGAAGCTGGTTTACAAGCTATAAGCTAGATCCATCTAAAGAGAAAAACTATGATAAAAGTGGCTTTAACTACGGTGTAAGCCTTGTCTATAAGCCAGTTGAAAACATAAGTCTTTATACTACTTATGCAGATAGTATTACAAGTGAAGGCTCTATTTATGAGTTTAGAGGGGGGGCTAGAAAAGGTGATGTTTTATTTGTATATCCTGTAAGAAGCAAACAATATGAGATCGGTGCAAAAGCTAGACTAGGTGAGCTTGATTTATCAGCTGCGATCTTTGAGATCAAACGTCCAGTAGCATATCTAGTCGGTAGCGGAGCAAATGCAGAGTATAAAATTCAAGGCACACAAAGAAACCGCGGCTTTGAGCTAACTACTGGCGGAAAGCTTGTTGATACATTAAGTATGTATGGTGGCTTTACACTTCTTGATGCTAAGATAAAAAATGCTAAAGATGGCGTATCTGAAGGCAAAACAGTTATCGGTGAGCCAAAATTTCAAGCAAATGTCTTGTTTGATTATGCTGTGCCAAATACAAACAAACTTGCATTTACAACAAATTTCCACTACACAGGCAAACGCTACATCGACAATGCTAATGCTCATAGCGTAAATGGCTACTTCACAACCGATATTGGAGCTAGATACACTACAAAAGCTTGGCTAGGCAAAGAGACAGCTATAAGATTTGACATAAATAACCTCTTTGATAAAAAATACTGGGCGGGAATGTTCCCATCTGATGTGGATGGTGCAGTTGCTGGACGCGGAACTTCGCTTTTCTTAGGACAAAGCAGAACCTTCATGCTTTCAGCTCAAGTTAAATTCTAAAACCAAAACTAAAGCCAAATTTATTTTGGCTTTAGGCTCTTTAAATTTGTCCTTTTTGTAGGGTAAATTTAAATAACCAAAGGGAGAAAGATGCAAGGGCTGGTTGATTATCAAGCGATTTTGGAGCGAGTGTTTTTGCCTACTTTGCAAAAAGTAAAGGGCAAAGATGGTGGCGTAAATTGGGACGATGTCGCAAATATGTATAACGAGATGACGCGCATGGAGGCAGCTTCTACGCTAAATTTACTCTCAAACCTGCCTATCACAAAAGATGATAGCGTGCTTGACGTGGGATGTGGTCCAGCAAGGCTTAGCGTGCCACTTGCAAAGCTAGCAAAGAGCGTAAGTGCGCTAGATCCGTTTGCAAAAATGCTTGAGTATGCCAAGAAAAATGCAAAAGAGGCTGGAGCGAAAAATATAAATTTCATCCAAAAAGACTGGAGTGATGAGCAGAGTTTAAAAGATATACCAAAACACGATATCGTACTAGCATCACGCTCAGTTGGGCTTTTTGATATAAAAAAGCTTTGCAAATTTGCTAAAAAATATGTCGTGATGACCTCTTTTTTAATGGATTATCCAAGCTTAAAAACGTTCTGGCAAGACTTCTTAAAAGGGATAAAAGATGAAAAAGAGGCAGGTCTTAGTGATAGGAGATTTGGCTACAACTTTATCTTTAACATCGCTTACGACATGGGAGCAAATCCAAATTTAAAGATAATAGATACCATTTTTGAGAGGGATTTTGCTAGCCTTGAAGAGGCGTTTTCTTATTTTAGATTTGTCGGTGAGATCGCGCCCGAAAAAGAAGAAATTTACAAACGAAACGTAGAAGAAGTATCTTATTAAAACAAATGACGGATATAAATTTAAAAGAGCAACAAAGAGCTATCTCATCTGGTGGGACGTGCGGGAGATGAAAATTGAGTAGCCAAAAGATCATTTTCGCATTATTTGCGCTTCTTTTGCTGGTGCTCTTTTTTTCATTGGGTATCGGACGCTACGAGATAAGTTACGCTCAAATTTTTGAGTTTATAAAAACAGCCATTTTAAACGAGCAGCCAAGCGATGACCAAGGATATACGGTCTTTACGCTCATTCGTTTGCCAAGGGTACTTTTTGCCGTCCTTGTTGGTGCAGCGCTTGCTAGCTCTGGAGCTGTCTATCAAGGTCTTTTTAAAAATCCTCTAGTCTCGCCTGACATCCTTGGCGTCTCAAGTGGCGCAGCTGTGGGAGCTAGCGTGGCTATCATCTTAAATTTCAACTACATAGGCGTGCAGCTTAGTGCCTTTGGCTGTGGTCTTTTTGCCGTTTTTGCTGTTGTTTTTATAAGTAGCGTCATCGCAAAGGGCAGGCTAAATTTACTCGTGATGGTGCTAACTGGCATCGTCATCTCATCTCTTTTTGGAGCGCTTAGCTCGCTCATAAAATTTCTAGCTGATAGCGAAGATAAATTGCCAGAAGTTACTTTTTGGCTGATGGGAAGCCTAGCAAGAAGTGGCGGATATAAAAATTTGGCTCTGCTTTTTTGCGTAGTTATGATCTGTCTTGTGCCACTTTTTATGCTTCGCTACAAGCTAAATACGCTTAGCTTTGGCGAAGAAGAGGCTAGGGCGATGGGGCTAAATGTCAAATTTTACAACATCATAATCATCATCGCCTCAACACTTCTAACCGCTACTTGAGTCTCATTTTGCGGTATCGTGGGCTGGGTTGGGCTCGTCATCCCTCACATCATGCGCTTTGTCGTGGGGGCAAATTTCATCACACTCTTTCCAGCTTCGCTGCTTTGCGGAGGGCTATTTTTACTGATAGTCGATACCACTTCACGCAGCCTAATGGCAAGCGAGATCCCGCTTGGCGTCATCACTTCGCTAGTTGGCGCGCCTGTTTTTGTCTATCTGCTCTATAAGAGTAAAAAGGGTTTTGCGTGAAATTTGAGATAAAAAATTTAAGCTGCGGCTACGATAAAAAGGTCGTTATAGAAAATTTCAATACAAATTTACAAGATGGCGACATTTTTTGCCTGCTTGGTAGCAACGGTGTTGGCAAAACGACAACATTTAAGACGATACTTGGCTTTTTAAAGCCACTTGGGGGAGAAATTTTAATAGACGGCAAAGACGCGCTAAAGATGAGCGAGAAAGAGCGAGCAAGCTTTATAAGCTACGTCCCGCAAGCTCACACTCCGCCATTTGCCTTTAGCGTTTTTGACGTGGTGATGATGAGTGCAAATGCAAGACTTGGTATATTTGAACGCCCTAGCAAAGAGGATGAAAAGATAGCGCTAGACGCGTTAAAGACGCTAAATTTAGAGAGCTTTAAAGATAAAATTTACACCGATCTAAGTGGTGGCGAGCGGCAAATGGCGCTGATAGCTAGGGCATTAGCGCAACGCTCAAAGGTGATGCTACTTGACGAGCCAACGGCAAATTTAGACTTTGGCAATCAAATGCGAGTTTTAAAAGAGATAAAAAAGCTCGCAAAGCAAGGCTATATCATCATCTTAACCTCTCATCAACCAGAGCAGGTCTTTTATCTAAATGCAAAGGTTGCGATGCTTGGACGGGATAAAAACTACATCTACGGCGAGGCTAGCGAGGTGATGAATGGCGAAAATTTAAAGAAAATTTACGGCGTAGATATACGAGTGGTGAAAAATATCATCGATGAGCGCGAGCATTACTCTTGCGTGATGGTGGATTGAAAAGAGAAGATATGTTTAAGAAAATTTTGCTTTTGGCTTTTTTGCTTGTTAGTTTGCAAGCAAGAGTGGTGCTTGATAGCGACGATAAAAAGGTAGAAGTGCCTGATGTAATCGAGCGTGCGACGCCTTTGATAGGGGCATTTGTGCAGGTCTCTGCGATGCTTGGCAACGAAGATCAGTGCGCCAAAACTGCCTGCGCTCATGTCAAAAATTTTCCCAAAAATAAAGAGCAACAACAATAAAAGCGGCATGCTAAGTAGTAGCGTCGAGACTATCATAGCGTCAAAAACGCAAGTTGTTTTTGGGCCAATTGGCATGATGTTTGATAAAAATAGCAAGGCTCAGCTAGAGAGCGCTGGTATCGCGGTTGTAAAGATAGATAAATTTCAAAGCATCAAAGAGATACAAGATAGCTTTAGCAAGATCGCTGAAATTTGGGGCGAAAAGAGCATAAAAGGGGCGCGTGAGTTTAATGACTATTTTAACGACAACATAAAATTTGTAAGCCAAAAAACAGCAAATTTAACGCCAAAAAAGAGAGTTTTGGTGCTTAACTATAACTCAGGAAACTTTAACACCATCAGCTCAAAAGATATCGGCGCTGAGTATATTAGTGTGGCTGGTGGTATAAATTTAAGCTCAGAGCTAAGCGATGGGGATTTTAAAATTTCAAAATCGATAAATGAAGAGCAAGTCATCATCTTTAACCCAGACATAATCATCACAAATTCACAAAAAAGCGCCGATGCTATCGCTAAAAATGCATCATTTGCCAAGCTAAAAGCTGTGCAAAATGGAGAAATTTTTGTAGTGCCAAGTGGCGTTTATCTTTGGAGCGTAAGAAGTGCTGAAGGTGCGCTTTATCCGCTTTGGCTGGCTAAGACATTTTACCCAGAGCAGTTTAGCGATCTAAATTTAGAGCAAAAAACAAGAGAGTTTTACGAGAGATTTTATAACTACAAGCTAAGTGATAGCGAGCTAAAAGAAATTTTGCACCCAAAGGGTGAATTTTGATAATAGGACAAAAATAATGTTATTTATTATATTTAATATATTTATTTAAGTATAAAAGTAAATTTATCTTTCTAATATCCTAAAAAAAGAGCTTTTAAAGCTTAAAAACTCAAAAATAAAAGTAAACTTCAAATCGGTAGAAATTTTTATATATCTTATAAATTTTTCTACCACTAAATTTATATAAACTACCTTGAATAGCCCATTTTATCCTTTTTGATTTTAATATCAGCTCTCATTTCTTAATCTAAAATAAATCTTTATGTTTCTTTTAAGTAAATTTAATGTAATCTTTCATTATTAATTATTTAATTAATATAGTTGTTTTAAAAAATATTAAGAAATGAACTGGCGGTGCGTTTTAAACGCTAAAAATTTACTAAGATAGGAAGTTATCAATGAGTGAAAAATTTACCAGAAGAGAATTTCTACAAAGTGCTTGTATCAGCGTAGGTGCGCTAGCTACAACAGCTGGTGCAACCAATGTTTTTGCTGGTGAGTTGCCAAAAGGCAATGAAAGTGGCTTACCATCTGTTGATGTGCTAATAATCGGCTCTGGCGGTGCTGGACTTCGTGCAGCAACAGCCGTTCGCAAGCAATATCCAAACTCAACCGTCGTTGTTGCTACAAAGATGATGCCATCACGTAATGCGACCTGTATGGCGGAGGGCGGAATAAACGGCGTTACTGACTTTAGTAATGGCGATAGCTTTAAGCTTCACGCTTATGACACAGTTAAAGGTGCGGCTTATCTTGCTGATCAAGATGCAGTTGTGAAATTTTGCGAGGCAGCAGGCGCAGTCATTCACGAGCTAGACCACAATGGCATGCTCTTTTCTCGTATAGACAATGGCGACGTGTCCCGTAAAGATAATGGCGACGTGGCATTTCGTTTCATGGGTGGCGCTAGCAAAAAACGCTGTAACTACGCAGCTGATAAAACTGGCCACGTTTTGATGCATGCCTGTCTTGACGACGCTATCACAGCTGGCGTTAAATTTTTAATGGATCATGAGCTACTTGAGATCGGTCTTGAGGATGGCAAGGTTGAAGGCGTCGTTCTTCGCAACATCCAAGATGGTCAAATTTACCCAGTTCTTTGCAAATCTCTTGTCATCGCAACTGGCGGATACACTAGAATTTTTTATAACCGCACATCAGTTCCATTTATAGCAACTGGTGATGGCATCGCTGCTGCGCTTAAAGCAGGTCTTGGTTTTGAAGATCCTGAGATGCTTCAGTTTCACCCAACTGGCGTTCAAAATGGTGGCACACTAATCACAGAAGCTGCTCGCGGTGAAGGTGGATACTTGTTAAACAACAAGGGCGAGCGCTTTATGAAAAACTATCACGAAAAGATGGAGCTAGCTCCTCGTGACGTCGTTGCTCGTGCGATCGAGACAGAAATTCGCGAAGGTAGAGGCTTTGGCGAGGGTATGAGCGCTTATGTGCTTTGTGACGTTCGCCACCTTGGCAAAGATACTATTATGAAAAAGCTTCCAAAAATTCGCCACACAGCTATGCTTTTCCAAAATATCGATCTAATCGAGCAACCAGTGCCTATTCGCCCAACAGCTCACTACTCAATGGGTGGTATAGAGGTAGCAAAATTTGACGATATGAGCACAAAAATCCCTGGAATTTATGTAGGTGGCGAGGCTTCATGCGTATCTATCCACGGTGCAAACCGCCTTGGTGGAAATAGCCTAACTGACGCAGTTGTAACTGGCGATCTAGCTGGCAAGGGTGCTGGTGCTTATGCTCAAAATGCAAAATTTGCAAGCGGTAAAAAGACTTCTGAGCTAGCAAAAATGTGGCAGGATAAATTTAAAGCCATAGCAACAGGCGAAGGCGGTGTAAACGACATGTATGCTCTTCGCGAGGAGCTTGGTAAAAACAACTGGGATCTAATGGGTATCTTTAGAACTGGCGCAAAACTTGATCAGCTCTCTAAAAATTTAGAAGCTATCCAAGCAAAATATGACACCATCAAAGTGCCAAATAAAAACCCAGTAATGAACACAGCATTTACTGACTATGTCGAGCTTGGCAACCTTATACTTCTTTCTCGTGCAGCATGTCTTGCAGCGCAAAATCGTCTTGAGAGTCGTGGTGCTCATACAAGAGAGGACTATCCAAAAAGAGATGATGTAAATTTCTTAAAACACAGCATAGTCACACTAAAAGACGGCAAGCTTGAACTTAGCTACAAAGACGTTGTGACAGGCATATTTTCACTTGACGGCAAGAAGCCAGAGTAAGGAGCTAGGATGAAAATTATTATCGACCGTTTTGACGGAACTAAAAAATATGAATCAACTTATGAGCTAACAAATGAAGAGATCAAAGGCAAAACTCTTTTAACAGTGCTTCTTGATATCAAACAAAAAAAGGATGCGACGCTAAATTTCACAGCATCTTGCCGCTCAGCGATATGTGGAGCGTGCGCTGTTAGGGTAAATGGACACTCGTATCTAGCTTGCGATACGAAGATGAATGAGCTTTTAGCTGAGTATGATAACCCAGAGAGTATAAGAATTTCTCCACTTGGAAATTTCAGGGTTATATCTGATCTTATGGTGGACTGGGAGCCAAGTATCGAAAATTTACGCAAGATAAAGCCTAGCATTACTGCTAAGTCAGAATTTAGCGCAGAAAAAGGCTGTAAGCAAAGTCAAAAAGAGTATGAAAAAGTAGCGCTTGAATGGGACTGCATACTTTGCGGTGCGTGCGCTAGTGAGTGTAATAAACTTGAAGCTGATGCGAGCGATTATATGCAGCCATTTGTCTTTGTGCATGCTTATAGAGCGGCCTTTGACTCACGCAACAAAGATCCTATGCCGCACCTAAAACCAGCTATAGATAATGGTCTTTGGATGTGTGTAAAATGCCAAGAGTGCGCTGATCGCTGTCCAAAAGGCATAAGCGCATGCAAGGATATAACCGATCTTCGCATCATGGCTATACAAAAAGGCTTTGATGATGGCATGGGACCAGATCACGCTGAGGCATTCTTAACCGATCTAGTTGATGGCTCAGGCAGACTAAATGAGATCAAGCTTGCACTTCGCTCTGAGGGAGTGTTTAGAAATATGGGCAAAATGGATATCGCTGCAAATTTAATGCTTGCAGGTAAGATGAATCCACTTCATATTTTTGGCGAAGAGGACATAGAAGGACATGATGATCTAGTAAAAATGATAAATGCGGCTCGCAAAGCTGCTAGTAAGGAGTAATTATGCAAAACGAATTCGCTTTTTTCCCAGGATGCGTACTCTCTCAAGCAGCTAAAGAGGCTAAGATGTCGCTTGAGGCTATCGCTCCGATACTTGGCTGGAAGCTTCACGAGATAAAAGGCTGGAGCTGCTGTGGTGCCCAACAAGCACAAGACGTAGATCCTATCGCTACGCTTGTGGCAAATGCTAGAAATATAGCACTTGCAGAGCAGATGAATATGCCGATGCTTACGACATGCTCAACTTGTATGCTAACTCTAACAAGAGCTAAAACTACGCTTGATAAGGGTGCAAAGGACCGCATAAATACTTTCTTGGCTGAAGGTAATATGAAATATAATGGCTCAACCGAGATCACAAGCCTTCTTTGGGTGCTTTATCAAAACGTAGAAACGCTAAGAGCAAAGGTTGTTAAGCCACTTAGTGGGCTAAAAGTAGCGCTATTTTACGGCTGTCATAGCCTAAGACCTGAAAAAGATCTTCATAACAGGGAAAGCTCAGTCAATCCAAAGAGCTTTGAAACCGTTGTAGGCGCACTTGGTGCTACTATCGTGCCATTTGAGAAAAGACTTGACTGCTGTGGTTTTCACGCTAGTTACCCAGCTGGCACATCTGTAAGAAAAATGTCAAGCCAGATCGTAAATAACGCCGATGAAAACGGCGCTGATGTAGTTGTCACACCATGTCCGCTTTGTCAAATGCAACTTGACATCTATCAAGAGAGGTATCAAGATGAAAACCACTCAAATGTGAGAAAGCCAATCATTCACCTATCTCAGCTTGTAGGTCTTGCACTTGGACTATCTGTTGAAGACCTTGGACTTGATCTAAACATCATCGACGCTACCAAGATAGCGTAAATTTTATCCCACGTCTTTTGGCGTGGGAAATTCTTAAAATTTATTTTTCTATTACAAACAAAGCAAATTTGGCATTTTATAAAAATTTTAATTTATTTTTTAATATAAAAATGGGTCAAAAATAATAAAATTTATTATGTAAATTCTTTTATTTATATAAAATATTTTTTAGCTATAATCGCGTGAAATTTTAAATGGATTGATTATTAAATTTAAAGGACTAAATATGCAAAACGTTGGTATAGTCGCAAAAATAAGTGGAAAAGTATTTGTAAAACGCAATGGAAAGTTGATCGCACTAAAACAGGGAGATGAGATATTTTTAGGCGACGAGATCATAACACAAAGCAGCGGTGATACAGTCGTTATAAATTTCTATCACGCTTCGCCTATTGCGCTACTTGAGCCCCAAACTATCGTCATCACAAAAGAGCTATCAAAAGCAAATTTTAATACGCAAGGCAGCGAAGCCCAGATAGAAGAAGATAAGAGAAATTTTCTTGTTGAGAATGAAGAAACAAAAAACAAAGGCGAAGACGACAGCCCTCATAACGAAAGTCATAGTTCTCATGGCTCAAGCCACAGCAGTAGCTTCGCAAGCATAAATGGTTTAAATTTTGATACACAAGGTCACATCTCAAATATTATTGGTGTTGATGGTGGTGCGGTTGTACTGCCAGTCATATTAAAAGAGTCGGCATTGGCACATAGGTCTATTAGCGGTGCGGTAGCAGCGGTAGAGCAAAAAGAGAGTGTTCCAGTTATTGTGGCACCAAGCGTTAGAATTTTAAAAGACATTGATGGCGACAGCTATATAAATATTGCAGAAGCAGGCGGTGATCCAAACCATACAAGTATAGCGGTTGCTTTTAATAATGACTTCAAGCCAAACGACAAAGTGACATTAGAAGTCATAAACAACGGTGTAAAGACTATGCTTGTTTATAAAGTTGATCAAGCTGGTACAAGCGTGATAAATATAAATAATCCAAGTGAAATTTTACCTATTTCGTCAAATGCTACAAACCCAGTGCAAAAAGAATTTATCATTCCAAGTGTCACTGTCACTCCAAATGCTACATTTAGTGTAAATTCTAGCATCACTCTAGCAAATGGCACTAATTCATCTGTGGCAAATATAGCCACAAGTGTTGATACTATCACTCCAGCTCTTGCTTTTAAAAAGGTAGTTTTGGGTAAAGATTTAAACCGAGATGGCGTCATAGATGCAAGCGAAAATAGCTTTAATCCAGCAATTAGCACACCAAGTGATAATGCAAAGGTCATATTATCGCCAAATATTAAAATAGGTGACAAGATAAAACTAACTACCACTGATCCTGACGGAACTTTACATGAAAAAGTGCTGGTTAAAACATCTGGTAATATGCTTGTAGATAAAGAGAGTGGCGAGAGCTATCCGCTTACAAGTGAAAGTGGTGGAAATGTCGGTTTTAACGTAGCAAATGCGGTTAAAATTTCATCTTCAACTCCAACAAATGTAAATATCCAAATGATAAGTAAGTCGGGCAATCCAGGCGCAACTGAAACCATAACCATAGCAAATAACAATGACCCAATCGCTGTTTTTACACTTGATGAGAATAAAGATGGCATGATAAATTTAGCCGAGCTCGCAAAAAGTGGTAGCGCGGCCTTAATGATAGATATTTATGTGCCAAACAATGCTACAGCTGGCGACAAGATCCGTATCAAAGTTGATAATCCAGCTAGCACACCAACAAGCGTAACAAAGACATATACCATCTCATCTGACGGACTTAGTGCTACACTTGATGGTGGTACAGAGATTATTCCTATCAAAAATGGCAAGATCACAATTGCTGATCCAACAAACTCGAGCGATCCAAGTAGAAAAAGGCTAAGTACGACGATCATTGATGGCACGACTGGCACCCCAAAAGCTTCAAGCGTGAGTGAAATTTCAAGCGATATAGTTGCACCTATTAAATCCCCACATGTACAGTTTGCAAAAGATAGCGATAAAGATGGTGTTCTAATCAGCAAGGAGAGTGGCTTTAGCCCTGATGGCGTAAAGACACCGATAAAGATAAAAATTCCAAACGATGCAAAAGATGGTGATAAATTTGAGATAGATATTGCAGGAAGTGATGGTAAAACAGATAAAATCACTATTAAAATTTCTAAAAACGCGTCTGGTGTATATAGTGCCACGAGAGATGATGGTGTGCCTATTAGTGTAAATAATGGCACCATAGAGACCACCACAAGGCTTTATGGGCTTACAACAAATTTTACAACTACATTTACTGATAAAGCTGGCAACAAAGCAGCCCCAGTCACAGACAAGATAACTCTAGATAATAGCATAAAGGTGCAGTTTGCAAGAGACAATGATGGTGATGGACTGATAGATAGCATTACAACTCCTTCTGGCTCGTCATCGACTCAAAGCGATCTTGATATCTACCTACCTAATAATACAAAACCAGGAAGCAGCATAAACGTCACGATATCAACCCCTACCATACCATCTGTTACAACAACTGTCAAATATACCATAAGCGACGATGGACTAACAGCCGTGCCAAGCGATGGTTCGGCACCGCTTCCAATAGCCGGTGGTAAATTTAGCATACCAGACGTTCCTATTTCTATGGATCATTCTACGCCGGTTAGAGCTACTATCACAACACCTGGTGAGGCTACGACGACTGATGGTATCCGTGGTAGATTGTTTGATTTTGGAATTTTAGAGTATATTGACGATGTAAAGCTTGCCACGCAGATAGATGGAGGGGTTATAAATATCGCAAAATACTTAAGAGCAGGAGATAATGAAAAAGTTATTCAGAAAAATAACTTTGATAATGAGAGCAAAACTATAAAAGAGTACAATATTTCTCTTACCAACGATGAGCAGCCAAATATAGTCTTTGGTGTAGACCGTGCTCCTGGAACCAAGCTTCGTTTAGCTCTTGAAGATGACCATGGTAATGCTAAAATTTTACCAAACGGACAAAACTATATAGATCTAGTTGTAGGTGCGGACAAGCGTGTAAATATGGACTTTGAAGCGCTTGGGATAAAGCTAGATGAAAGATACTCAAATATTAGAGCGACTGTTTTAAAGAGTGATGAAACAAAAGATGATGATCTCTTGGTTCGAGTCGATCTTGATGCTACTCCAGATGCGATAGGCACACCAAATGCTACGTCTAATGTTACTAGTGTAGATATTTCAGGCAGTATCGGAACCGACTCAAATGGTAACAACACTCTTAATAAAAATACCATAAATAAAGTTGATCTTTATGATTTGCTAAATTCTGTTCACAAAAGCTCGTCTCTTGATAACACACATAGCTATTCTGAAAATTTTGCCCTATCAGCCAATAGTACTGGGGCAAATTTTATGATAAAAAATTCTGACGCCGCAGGAAACGTATCTATTAGTACTGTTACATTTATTGGCAATAGCGGTCTTGATGCTGATATGTGGTTTTACAACTACGTAGATCCGTCATGGAGAGCTAGAGTTGGTAACAATTCCGGTGTTTATAGTACGCAAGGCGGCAAGCCTATCTATAAAGACTATATGGAAATTTATTCTCCAAGTGCCTCTACCACCTACGATGTTGTGCAGTTTGCTTCAGGAACACACTATAAGACGTTGTCTAATCAAGGAAATATGCATGCGGAGGACCTAGCTAGAGTTGGTAGGCATAAAGATAGTGCCTTATATGATGCGTCTAATCCATATGCACCAAAGAAATTTAGAAATGGCGTCGATACTGCTGCTGGCACAGGTGATAATATAAGCTTTGCAAATGGAGTTTTAAAGGGCAAGCCTGGCAATTATACTCTTGGCGAGTCAAATCCTGTTGGATCTGATCTTGTTATGAAGATGAATGGCTGGATATATGTAAGTGCACCTGGAATATACTCTGTAAGAGCAGCAGATTTGCATAACTATGCAGAGCTTACTATAAATGGAACGATACAAAAATTTGGAAGTCCAACAACATATATAAACCCGACGACGGAAGCATCGTATGGTAAAAATGGTCAGTGGTGGAGTAGGGATTTTACATTTGATAAAGCTGGTTTTTATAAACTTGATGTGGAGTATATGGACGGAACTGGTGAGATGAACTTATCTTTATATATGCTTCCAAAAAGTGTAGCAAACACTTATGGCCCTCAAGATCCATATCCTTCATCTATGCTAGTTGGAGCACAAGGTAGCGGCACGCATCTCTTTAGTAATAATTACGTTGAAGCACTTATTCAAAATGGACATTTAAAAAAGATAGGGACTACAAATTCTTACGAGCTAAGTGACGCTAGTAAATACGGCGAATCAAATTTTGGCGATCTAGTATATCTAAGACAAGAGGGTGATATAAAAGGTGGCAACCTAGACGATGCTTTTGTTTATAGTAAGGATAGAATGATAGATGGCAGAGGCGGCGTGGACACTCTGATAGTTGTTGATGATGTGGATTTTTCAAATTTAGATAACGTTAAAAAGATAAATAACTTTGAAAAGATCCAGCTAGGAAGTGCCGATCAGGCGGTATCTATAAAATTTAGCCCAGATGGTGTCTTTGATATTATTGATAGCAGAAACACAAGGGATGCAAGCAATAGTGCAGCTAGTGAGAGTGTAAATACAGTGTTAAAAGTCATAGGCGATAGCAAAGACCTAGTACAGCTCACACATGACTTTGTAAAAGCTACAAAAGCTGATGTTGCTACGCTAAATAGAAAACATAGTGTTGTAGGTGACATATATAACAAAGTAGATGTCACAAGCGAGGGTGACGCAGTAAATCAAGTCTATAAAGCGACATTTAATCGCCAAGAAACTATCAATGGAAATACAATAAACACAAGACACACTGTTTTTCTTGAGATCCAAGATGGTGTACAGGTCGATCTATTATAGAAATTTAAATTTTATAAAGAAGAGTAAAGCCCAAAATTTCTCTTGGGCTTTATAAATTTAGATAGCTTTTAACATGACTTTCGTTAATAGCTCTGAAAATTTAGCAGGATTTTCTAGGCTCATGCCCTCATTTAGCCTTGCCATATCAAGAAGTAAAGGCGCGATGTCATAAACCATCGCCTCATTTTTCTCAAGTTTTGCAAAGATTTCATGATCAGCGTTGATCTCCAAGATCGGTTTAACTTTTGGAGCATTTACGCCTTGTCCCATTTGTTTTAGCATCTCTTGCATAGCGTAATCAGGATCGTTTTTATCATAAATTAGCACCGCAGCCGAGCTTGAGAGTCTTGAGCTTAGTCTTACATCTTTGACTTCATCTTTTAAAATTTCTTTCATTTTAATAAGTGTGTTTGCAACCTTGCTCTCATCGATCTTCTCATCATTTTTGATCTCGTCATTTATATCAGCGTGTGAGACTGATTTTAGAGGTGTTTTGTCAAATTCATTAACCATTGGCATTACGATCGTATCGATCTCTTCATCCATAATAAGAACCTCAATATCATTTTTCTTAAAGCTCTCAAGAAGCGGAGAATTTCTTAGCATATTTTCGTTGTTGCCACTGATGTAGTAGATCGACTTTTGATCATCTTTCATTGCCTCTTTGTACTCTTTTAGGCTAATTAAACCATCTCTTTTTAAGCTTTTAAACAGACAAAGATCTAAAATTTGCTCTTTTTCAGCACTAAATCCATAAAGACCTTCTTTTAAAACCTTGCCAAATAGTTTGTAAAATTTTATGTATTTTTCGCGGTCGTTATCTTTTAACTTTGCAAGCTCGCTTAAAATTTTCTTCACACTTTGCTCTTTGACGCTTCTCATGATCGCATTTTCTTGTAAAATTTCACGGCTTACATTTAATGGTAGATCCTCAACATCAATGATACCCTTGATGAATCTTAAATATGGCGGCAAGAGTTCTTTTGCATCATCTGTGATAAAGACTCTTTTCACATAGAGCTTCACGCCACTTTGATAATCAACCCTAAATAGATCAAATGGCTCGGTGCTTGGTACATAAAATAGAGTTGAGTACTCGATCTTGCCCTCAGCTTTTGTGTGGATATAAAGAAGAGGATCGCTACTATCGTGAGAAATTTGCTTATAAAAGTCGTTGTAGTCTTGCTCTTTTAGGCTGGCTTTATTTAGTCTCCAAAGCGCATTTGCCTTGTTTATTTGCTCATTTTTAGTCTCATATGTGCCTTCTTTTTCGCCTTCTTTTGGAGCGACATAGCTTTGTTTGTCCATAAATATAGGATAAGGAATGTGATTTGAATACTTCTTGACTATTTCTTCAATACGCCAAGAATTTGCAAACTCATCATCATTTAAATGTAAGATGATATCCGTTCCAAAGCCATCTTTTTTAGTATCTTCGATCTCGTAGCTTTTTGCATCAGATGTCCATTTATAGGCTTTGTCGCTAAGTGCTCGTTTGCTTATGACCTCGATCTTGTTTGCCACCATAAATGCTGAGTAAAAGCCAACACCAAACTGACCGATCAGCGAGCTATCTTTTTTGGCATCGCCGCTTAAATTTTTCATAAAACCTTTTGTGCCACTTCTTGCTATCGTGCCTAAATTTGCGATAAGCTCGTCTTTATCCATACCAATACCATTGTCGCTGATAGTTAAAATTTTAGCCTTATCATCTACTTTGATATCGATCCTTGGAGTGTAGCTTAAGCTTTTATACTTTTCATCGGTCAAGCATAGGTAGTTTAGCTTGTCAAGAGCGTCGTTTGAGTTTGAGATGAGCTCTCTTAAAAATATCTCTTTGTTTGAGTAAAGAGAGTGGATCATCAAATTTAAAAGGTCATTGACCTCGGTCTGAAATTCAAATTTATCTGCCATTTTTCTTTTCCTTGTTTTAAAATTTTTGGCAGATTATAACACAAAGTGATAAAAATATACTTAACCTTGATAGCATAACTATCAAGGTTTTTAAATTAATTTTTTAAAATGATTTCAAAAAAGTTATAGTTTATGAATAAAATAATAATGATAATTTATTAATTATTATTAATTATGCATTCTTGTATAAAGTTTATTTAAAATAGTGCTATAATCAAGACGAAAATTTTTAGAAAAAGGAGACAAAATGAATTTACGAAGCATTTTGGTAAAAGTTTCAGCAACGATTGCTACGGTTTTGGCAGTATCTATGGCATGTTTTGTTGTATATACATCAAATATTTTAGAGCGCGAGATAAAAGATGGTGTGCTTACAACAGTAGAACAAAACGTCCAGCTTGCTATGAATACGGTTAAATTATTTGAAAAAGATAATGTAAGTAGTGCAGAGCTAATAATGAGTGTTTTTAAAGAGATGATTGGAAAAATTTCAACTAATCACCAGATGAGCAAGACTGACAAATACGAAGCGATAGATCTAATATCTCAAAATGGTATTTTAAACAACAACTACGATATTCTGGATAAATTTAATAAAGCTACAAAAGGTGGAATTTCAACCATTTTTGCAAAATCGGGTGATAATTTTTTAAGAGTTAGTACATCGGTGACGAAGACTGATGGTAGTAGAGCTGTTGGTACGATGATTGACAAAAACGGTCAAGCCTATAAAAATATCATGAATAAAGAGAGGTATATAGGCGTTGTAAATTTATTTGGACGCAACTATATGAGCATTTATGATCCTATTATTGAAAATAACGAGGTAATAGGAATTTTATTTGTTGGTTATGATCCTACCGAGGGATTAAACAATATGAAAAAGACTTTTTCTGAGATGAAACTTGGTAAGCATGGATATTTTTCTCTTTACAATACTAAAACTGGTAAATTTGACTTTCATCCAACCAAGGCAAATCAAGAGCTAAGTAGTGAATTAAAAACTACTATGGATAATATTGTTAAAAAAGGAAAGGGCATTGAGCCTATTATAATTGGTGGGGTTGACTGCATAGTTGCTTTTGAGTCATTTGATAAACTAGACTGGATGGTTTTAGGTTCAGCTGTTACTGATGATTTTTTAACACCACTAAAAGTAGTTAGCAAAAATTTCATCATAGCAAGCATCATAGTTACCTTACTTTTGATAGCTGTTTCGATGCTCTTACTTAAAAAGATGGTTGCAAATCCTATCGATAGACTAGGAACAAATTTAAATGCGATAACATCTGATTTTACAATTAAAATTCCTATTTATGGTAAAGATGAAATAGCTAAAATAAGTAAAGATATAAATGATTTTATTGAAAGAATAAGAATATTAATAAGTGATACAAAGCACCTTTCAAGTGAAAATAGCTCCGTTGCAAATGAGCTTAGTTCTACATCTCTTCAGACAGGCAAACGTGTAGAAAAATCAACCGAAATAGTGGAAGAGACAAATCAAAGATGTAAAGTAATGCAAGAAAATATGAAAGAATCTTTAGCAGTAGCTCAGGCTGGCAAAGACGATCTTCAAAAAGCAAGCACGCATATAAAAACGGCAACTGAAGCTATAAGATCGCTATCGGCGCAGATTATTGATTCTGCTAATGTAGAAAATCAAATGGCTGATAAGATCGATCAGCTTAGCCGTGATGCCGAGCAGGTAAAATCAGTCCTTGTTGTTATCAATGATATAGCTGATCAAACAAATTTACTTGCACTTAACGCAGCTATCGAGGCTGCAAGAGCAGGCGAGCATGGACGTGGCTTTGCCGTTGTTGCTGATGAAGTTAGACAGCTAGCCGAGAGGACTCAAAAGAGTTTAACTGAGATAAATGCAACTATCAATGTCATCGTTCAAGCGATCAATGATAGCAGTGAGCAAATGGGTATCAACTCTAAACAGATCCAAGAGTTAACTCACGTGGCAAGCGACGTTGAAAAAACTATAAATGTTATGAGTGAGACAATGAATAATGCCATAGCAATGTCTGATAAGACTATGCAAGACTACATAGCAACTGGCAAAAATGTAAATGAAATCATGGAAGGCATCTCAAATATCAACCAAATTTCATCTGAAAATGCTAGAAGTGTCGAAGAGATAGCTTCAGCAGCAGAACATCTAAACAAGATGACAGATGCATTAAATTCAAAACTTAGTGTCTTTAGGACTTGAAAGCTTACCTCTTAAGCTAATATTTTTAGGTCTAGCTCCCGCTAGACCTTTTTAAATTTATTGATAAAAATTTCTAGTATAAAGTCAAATTTTTATAGATAATGATATAGAGCAGGAGGGGCTTTGTAAATTTGCAAAGCCAAATTTATTTTCTATTTTTGTCTAGGACTTTTTGCATACTCTCTCTAGTCGCCTCTAGCCAGTTGTCTTTTGAAGTATCGACTAAATCAAGGCAAAAGAGCTTGATATCTGCTTTTTTAAAGCTAAATTCTTTCACTTTCATAGCATCGCTTCCTACGATAACGATAGGTTGAACTTTCAAATTTAGCTTTTCAACTAACATCTTTGCACCACCTTTAAAAGGTAAAAGCTTATTAGTTTGAGATCTAGTTCCTTCGGGAAATATGGCTAAGACGCGACCATTTTCAACTCTATCTTTTGCTTCACTTAAAAGCTTTATAAGAGAGTGTTTATTTTCACGTTCAACCGCTATCATTTTTGGCAAGCTTAAAATTTTACCAATTATAGGAATTTTGCCGATCTGTGCCTTTGCGATCCAGCATACATTTTTTGGGTGTAGCTCTTCGATGACGATGATATCAAGCATGCTTTGGTGGTTTATGAGCAAGATATTTGCTTCATCACTAAAATTGCCTATCACTTCAAGTTTATAGCCACCAAAAAACCTTTGCGATCTTCCCCAAAATTTTCTTATGGCTCTATTTTTGTCATTAAATAGCCACATAAAAAAAACGACTAGAACAACGCTGATAACAAACTCAATAGCAAAAAATAAAGCTCTAATTTTTGACAAGATTATCCTTTTTTACCCAGCCAATCTTACCATCAGCAAATAAAATTTTTGAGTAGTCACCTTTTGTGTCTAAAATTTCTACATTTTCATTTTTATGAGATGTGTAAAAGATGGTTGAGTTTTTTGTAGGCAAGATCGAAACGCTAATGTCTGGTCTTAGAACAGCCTTACCAAAAGGGTTGTAGGTATAAATTCCAAGTGCTATAAAAATGGCTGCTACGAAAAAGTAGCTAAGCCTTCTGCGCCAAATAGCTAATAATATAAAAATTACCGCACAAGAGTAGATTATGACATCTTTATAGGTGCTAAACTCGCTTTGTTTTGGGTTTAGTCCGATTTGTGTGCTGACATCGTCATCTTCAACACTCACTGGCAAAGAAAAGCTTTCAAATTTGGCCTTTTTTAGGTTGTAATAGTTAAAGTCAAGCGATTTTTTATTTGGCTTAAATACTGCAAAATAATATGCACTTTGTGAGTTAAAATCGCCATTTATAGTATCTACGCCTTGCTTTAAAATTGTCTTATTTTCAATATTAAAAGCACTTAGATCTACGTTGTTGCCATAAATTTCTACAACCATGATATTGTTTATATCATCAAATTTTGTTGTCTTAAATTTCTTTACCTCAAGGTTATCAGCGACGATATGGTTGTAGTTCTCATCGCTTCTAAGCTCTTTTAGCTTTGGTAAAAAGATATTTATGCTAGAGTTTTGATAGTTCTCGCCATTTCTTTTTAGATCCAAGCTAACTTTTAAAGTCTTTGCATCAATGCTTGTTGCCTCAAGATAAAAAGTACCTACATATTTGTTGTCTTCGCTTTTTACCCATTGAAAATTTTTCTTATTTAGCCATTTGATATTTGTTTCATCAAGCTGTGTCTCAAACTCAAACTCAAAGTCATTTTGTGTATCAGCCACTATCTCAACACTAAAAATTTCTCCTATAACAACATTTTTTGGTACATTTGTGGCTTTTAAAAGAAGTTCTTTTACTTTGATCTTGTCATATACCTGATTGTCTGGGACGCTAATATCTGGCTCGTTTGTTGGCACGATGTTTCGCATCTGCTCTGGAGTGATACGCTCTGGCTGTGGTGACACAAATTTTCTTGAAAAATCTTGTTCTTTTGGTGGTTTTTGAGTTTTTGGATTTGAAGTAGGGCTATTTACAAATTTATCCTCCCTAGCTTCGTCCATCATGTCAAAAACGCTTACCTCGTCAGTATTTACAGCAAATAAATTTAGTACGAGTAGGGAGATAAAAAGAAAATGTTTTACCAAACTAGACCTTTTAGCATCTTTATACCATCATCTGTACCTAAAATTTTCTCGCAAGCGCGCTCTGGGTGAGGCATGAGACCAAAAATCTTTTTGTTCTCATCACAAATTCCTGCTATGCTATCGACTGAGCCGTTTGGATTTATTTCGTTGCCTTTAGCATCACAGTATTTTAGTAATACTTGATCGTTGTCATAAAGGCTTTTTAGAGTGTTTTCATCAGTATAATAGTTGCCCTCGCCATGAGCAATAGGGATATTAACCACTTCATTTTTGGCTAAATTTGCTAAGAATTTATTGTTATTTGAGATCACTTTTAGATGGTGATATTTTGAGACGAAATTTAAATTTTCATTTCTTCTCATCGCACCCTTTAAGAGTCCAAGCTCAAGCAGCATCTGAAAACCATTGCAAATCCCTAAGATGTAGCCGCCTTTTTTTGCATGCTCTTTTACAGCTTGCATCGCTGGGCTAAATTTGGCTATCGCAGCTGTTCTTAGATAATCTCCATAGCTAAAACCGCCTGGAAGTACGACTAGATCAGCATCAATTTTATCTTCTTTGTGCCAAATGATCTTTGTTTGGCAACCAAGTAATTTAAATGCATGAGCTGTATCTTCTTCGCAGTTTGTGCCAGGAAAAAGTATTATCGCTACTTTCATAGCACGATCTCATAGTCTTCGATGACAGTATTTGCTAAAAGCTCTTCACACATCACTTTTAGCTGCTCGTTTGCTTTGTTTTTATCGCTCTCATCGATATCTAAAACGATTTGTTTGCCTATTCTGACATTTGATACACCACTAAATCCGAGAGAATTTAAAGCATGCTCCACTGCTTTGCCAGCAGGGTCAAGGACCCCACTTCTTAATGCTATATTTACAACAGCTTTCATTTTTGTCCTTACGATAAAATTCTTCTTAAAACTTCTTCGTAAGCGACTTTTACGCTACCAAGGTCTTGTCTAAATCTATCTTTGTCAAGTTTTTCATTAGTTTTAGCATCCCAGAATCTACAACTATCAGGACTTATTTCATCAGCTAAAATGATATTGCCGTCTTTATCGATACCAAATTCTATTTTAAAATCGACTAGTTTTAGATCTCTTTCGGCAAAAAATTTAAATAATATAGAGTTGATCTCTCTTGCTGTGTGTCTTAGAGTTTGAAGATCTTTTTCACTCTTTACTAATCCCATAATGATACAGTGCTCATCTGTTACTAATGGATCGTGCAAATCGTCGTTTTTGTAGTAAAACTCAACAAGTGTAAAAGGTAAAACCGTGCCTTCTTTTATGCCAAGTCTTTTGCTAAGTGAACCAGTTGCGATATTTCTAACAACAACTTCAAGAGGTATGATCTCACATTTTTTGACTACTTGCTCAGTGTCGCTAATAGTCTCAACTAGGTCAGTCACGATGCCTTTACTCTCCAAAAGCCTAAAAAGCTGTGTTGAAATTTTATTATTTAATGCGCCTTTTCCAGCTTCGTTGCCTCTTTTTTGAGCATCAAATGCTGTTAGATCGTCTTTAAATTCAGCCACAAGCAGATTTGCATCGTCTGTGGCATACATTTTTTTGCCTTTTCCCTCGTAAATAAGCTCTCTTTTTTGCATGGAGATCTCCTTCTAAATTTATTGTTTTATTTTTAAAATTTTGATCGTATCAATTGCTGTTTTTAATTGAATATCTTCATCAACTTTTTTTTGCGTGATTATCTTTTTATCATCTTTTGCTTCAGTTTTATTGCCCTCGCTTGTAGGATTTATCTTGTTTAGCTCGCTTTTTAGGTGTGCTTTTAACTCGCTCTCTTTGATACTAAATGCACTATCGTCGCTTTGTGGCACTTTGCCAGGATGCACGACTACATCAGGTGTTACGCCAACTGCTTGGATAGTTCTGCCACTTGGTAAGTAGTATCTTGCAATAGTTAGCCTTAATGCTTCTGTATCGTCTATTGGAAGGATTACTTGAACGCTTCCTTTGCCAAAGGTATTTTCGCCAATTATTACAGCACGTTTATGGTCTTGAAGTGAGCCGCTTACGATCTCGCTAGCACTAGCACTTCCGCCATTTACTAGTGCAACAAGCGGTAGTTTTGAAAGAGTTTTACTAGCACTTGCTTTATACTCTACATTTTCAGATGCGTCGCGACCCTTTTGAGAGACGATGACGCCGTTATCTACAAAAAGATCCACTAGATCGACAGCTTGATTTAAAAGTCCGCCAGGATTGTTTCTAAGATCAAGTATGATACCACTTGCTTTTGGATATTCTTTGATTGCTTCTTTTACCTTTGTAACAACATTTTTGTCAAAATTTGTGACACGCACGTAAAGAATGTTATCATTTTCTATCATTTTTGCATAGACAGACTCAACCTTTATAAGATCTCTTATGATCTTTACATCAAATGGTTTTTGCTCACCTTTTCGCAAAATTGTGATAGTTATTGGAGTTTTTGGCTTGCCACGCATTTTATTTACAGCTTCATCTATCGTTGTGCCGATAGTTGAGTTGCCATCTATCCTTAAGATAATATCGCCTGATTTTATACCTGCTTTATCAGCTGGGGTATCTTCTATCGGTGAAATAACGGTTAGTGCGCTATCTTTCATGCCAACTGTTATGCCAAGGCCACCAAATTCTCCACTTGTTTGCACCTGCATATCTTTGTAAGCTTTTTCATTTAAAAAGCTTGAGTGGGCATCTAAATTTTGCATTAACCCTGCTATGGCTTTATCAATGATCTCTTTAAATTTAATATCATCAACATAGTATTTTTCAACGGTTGAAATTGTTTTTGTAAGCTTTGAAAGTGCTTCAAGCTTCGCACTTGCTTCGTCTTCACTCTTTGCAAAAAGTGCATTCACTGCTACACTTGAGATAAGCAAAGCACCTGTAATTTTTAGTGCAAAAAATCTACTAAATTTATTCAAAATTTCTCCTATAACTTTTGGCTCAATTCTATTAGCTTTTGGCTAAAAAAAGTATAAATTTAAGCTTATATTTTTGCTTTTAGATAGTTTTTGATACAAATTTATAACAGCAAATTTTAGCAATTAAATAAAAAGAGTGACAAGCATTATAAAAATACTTGACAATATAAGACTAAAGTTATATAATGGCGACCATATAAAATAATCCAAGGAGATTTAATGGCTGATATAACAGAAAATTTAACAGCTCAGATGCAAGAAACTCTTGAAAAAGGTATTAGTTTAGCGATATTTTCTAAAAATCCGCAAGTTGTTCCGCTTCATATTTTTTGGGCTTTGCTTGCAGATAGCAATTCTATTTTAAACCAAGTGTTTAATAAAATGAATGTAAGTAAAGACGCCGTCGAGCTTGAAGTAAAAAGTAAAATTTCTTCACTTCCAAGTAGCTCAAACGTTACAAAAGATAACGTTTCAGTTTCAAGAGAGCTTATAAATTCTCTTGAAAATGCAAAAGCGTTGATGGTAAGCATGGGAGATAGCTACATAGCTGTTGATACATGGATCATCTCATCTCTTGAGCTTAGTGAGATCAAACAAATTTTAAGCAAATTTTGCGACATCTTAGAGATCAAAAAGAACCTTGAGAGCATAAGAGGCGGTAAAAAGATAGATAGCCAAACTGGCGATGATACTCTTGATAGCTTAGAGAAATTTGGTATCGATCTAACGCAAAAAGCGCTAAATAAAGAGCTTGATCCAGTCATTGGCCGTGATGAAGAGATCACTAGAATGATGCAAATTTTAATAAGAAAGAGCAAAAACAACCCTATCTTGCTCGGTGAGCCAGGCGTTGGTAAAACAGCCATCGTTGAGGGCTTGGCTCAAAAGATAGTGGCTCGCGACGTGCCAACAAGCCTTGCAAACAAGCGTGTCATCGCGCTTGATATGAGTGCAGTCGTAGCTGGTGCAAAGTATAGAGGCGAGTTTGAAGATAGATTAAAAGCTGTCATCGACGAGGTCAAAAAAGCTGGTAACATCATACTTTTTATAGATGAAATTCACACCATAGTTGGAGCTGGTGCGAGCGAGGGTGGAATGGATGCTGCAAATATCCTAAAACCAGCTCTTGCACGTGGCGAGCTTCACGCTGTTGGTGCGACGACATTAAAAGAGTATAGAAAGTACTTTGAAAAAGATGCGGCGCTTCAAAGACGTTTTCAACCAATAGACGTTAAAGAGCCAAGCGTAAATGAGGCACTTCAAATTTTACGTGGCATAAAAGAGCGTCTTGAAGTTCACCACGGCATCACGATAACAGATAGCGCGCTAGTTGCCGCAGCAAGGTTAAGTGACCGCTACATCGCAAACCGCTTCTTGCCAGATAAAGCGATCGACCTTATAGACGAGGCAGCAGCTGAGCTTAAGATGCAAATAGAGAGCGAGCCATACGAGCTTTCAAAGATAAAACGCGAAATCGTAACGCTTCAAGTAGAAAAAGAAGCTCTAAAGATGGAGGATGCTGATAAAAACAAAGAAAGACTTGGCGAGATCGAAAAAGAGATAGCTGACCTAAATGAGAAAAAGCTAGCACTTGATACAAAATTTGAAAACGAAAAGGCTGTTTTTGGCGGAATTTCAAAAGCAACAAAAGAGATAGATAGCTTAAAATCACAAGCTGAGATAGCAAAAAGAAATGGTGATCTTCAAAAAGCTGCCGAGATAGAATATGGCAAGATAGCTGACGCTAAAAAGCACAAACACGAGCTTGAAGAAAAATGGGAAGGCATGAAAAAAGAGGGCGTGCTTCTTAAAAATCAAGTCGATGAAGAGCTTGTGGCTGAAATTTTGAGCAAATGGACTGGAATTTCAGTTAAAAAGATGCTAACAAGCGAAAAAGAGAAATATCTGCGCATCGAAGAGCATCTAAGAGAGAGCGTTGTTGGTCAAGATGACGCACTACACGCACTTGCACGTGCTGTTAAGAGAAACAAAGCTGGACTAAATGAGGGTCAAAGACCGATTGGTTCATTTTTATTTCTTGGACCAACAGGCGTTGGTAAAACTCAGTCTGCTAAGGCTTTGGCTAAGTTCTTATTTGACGATGAGAAGGCGCTTATCCGCTTTGATATGAGCGAATATATGGAAAAACATAGCGTGAGCAGGCTTCTTGGTGCGCCTCCAGGATATGTAGGCTACGATGAGGGCGGTCAGCTAACAGAGGCAGTTCGCAGAAGACCTTACTCAGTCATACTTTTTGACGAGGTTGAAAAGGCTCACAAGGATGTATTTAACATACTTTTGGGCATTTTAGATGATGGACGCGCGACTGATAACAAAGGTGTAACGGTTGATTTTAAAAACACGATCATCATTTTAACTTCAAACATCGCTTCAAATTTAATAATGGAGCTAAAGGGTGAAGACCGCGATGTAGCCGTTAAAAACGAGCTTAAAAACTACTTTAAACCTGAGTTTTTAAATAGGCTTGATGATACTATCATATTTAATCCTCTAAATGAACAAGGCCTAATCTCTATCGTTGAGATCATGTTTAAAGAGCTTGAAAAAACTCTTCACAACCGCGGTATCAAGGCAGTTTTAAGCGAAGAGGCCAAGAAATTTATCGCAAAAGCTGGCTTTGACATAGTTTATGGCGCAAGACCTCTTAGAAGAGCTCTTTATGAGCTAGTTGAGGATAAGATCGCTGATATGATCTTAAAAGATGAGCTTGAAAGTGGCGATGAGATCACCATTGATAGCGATGGTGAGAAGATTATCATTAAGAAAAAATAACTTCAAATTTACTTGGCAGGTTGGATCGACTTGCCAAGCTTTCATATAAAATTTATACAAAAAACATCAAAAGAATAGGGCGATTTTGCTATTTAAAAATATGACTAAACACCTAGAAATTTAGCAAGGGCAAAGTAAAATATAGCCGATGAGATAGCAGCCGCTGGAAGAGTGATGAGCCAAGCTAAGATGATAGGTCTTACCATTTTCCAGTTTGCGTTTTTATTTACGATGCCAATGCCCAAAACTGCGCCTATTAGGATATGCGTCGAGCTAACTGGTATGCCAAGCTTTGTAGCTAGAAGTATGACGATACTTGAGGCAAGCTCCGCACTAAAGCCAGTTGTCGGCAAAATTTCGGCTAGTTTTGAGCCTATAGTAGTGATCACCTCTTTGCCTAAAAACCAGAGTCCAACGACAAGCGAGATACCAAAGGTTACCATTGCGATACTAGGTATGGGCGAGCTTTCGTTTATAGAGCCAGTTTTTAGCACGTCAAGTACGGCTGCAAATGGTCCAACTGCATTTGCAATGTCGTTTGCGCCGTGTGAAAACGCAAAAGATGAAGCGGTAAAAATTTGAAACCATGAGAAAATTCTATTGATGCTCTTTTCACTATCGTTTTTACTCATGACGTTTATGATAGCAAGGCTTGCAAGATATGCTAGAGCTCCGATGACGAAGATGATCCAGACTGTTTGGATAATACTAAAGGCTAAATTTATATGCTCAAGCCCTTTAAAAAGCATCATCGACGAGATCACCATCGCGGCAAATCCAGCGATGATTGGGATGTGCTTTTTCATCGCTTTAAAAGTGTCTATCTCTTTTTCACCATCTTTCATGATGCGAATTTTTGAGCGATACTCGCTGTATTCAGTGGTTTCGATTTCGTCCTCGTCGATAACTGCGATCTTTGAAAGAGTAGCTATTTGCTCCTCGGCCGGCTTTGTTTTTAGTGCTTTTACAAAGCTTTCTTTATATGCTTTTCTCTCAGCCTTTAGCGCTTTTAGATTCATTTTAAGTTCATGTGTTGGCTCGATAATCTTACTTTTTACGTAGCCAAATATAATGTAAGACATCACGCCGCCAAGTAGTGGAGATATAACCCAACTTACGGCGATCCTGCCGATCTCGCTCCATGAGACCATGTTAAATGGTTCTGGATCTTTTATCATAAAGCCCATAGCAAGTCCTGCTCCAACTATGCCGCCAACGATCGAGTGAGTGGTCGAGACTGGCAGACCTTTTTTGGATGCGTAAAATAGCCAAAGGCCTGAGCTAAGAAGGGCTGAGATCATGATGATGACAAATTTCATCGGGTTTAGATCGCTTGGAAATTTCACGATCTCGTTTCTAATCGTATTTGTAACCTCTGATCCTGCAAATATCGCACCGCTAAGCTCAAAAATAGCTGCGATGATGAGAGCTTGCTTAAGTGTTAGCGTCTTAGCACCAACGCTTGTGCCAAAGCTATTTGCAACGTCATTTCCACCGATATTAAAGGCCATAAAAAGACCAAACATGCCAGCGATCAAGAATAAAAAGTAGTTATTTGTCGGGATGTATTGATAGCCCCAAACGAAAAATCCAACGCTACAAATTGCAAAAATAACAAATGCCAATAAGTTATCTCGAAGCAATCAAGCCCCCTTATAAGGTTTTTGATAGGGATTATATCTTGAAAAATATTAAAGTTTTTAGAATTTTTCAACTTTAAATGATACTAAATTATCATATGTTAGAATCTGAAAAAATTTTTAAGGATAAATTTTGGTTATAGCGATCGATCTTGGCTCAAACACATTTCGCGTAGCACTTGTCAAAAAAGAGCAAAATGGCTTTAGTAATGAGCAAATTTATGAAAAGATAGTAGGAGCTGCTAGAGGGCTAAATGAAAGTGGCAAGATAGCAGATGAGTCTAAAAATAGGCTCTTTGAAGCGATAGCGGAGGCTAAAAATAAATTTGATTTTGACAAATTTAAATGCGCAGCAGTCGCGACTGAGGCTTTTAGGGTAGCGTCAAATAGTGAGGAAATTTTTAGCGAGATAAGAGAAAAATTTGGCATAAATTTTCATATCATCAGTGGTAAAGCAGAAGCAAAGCTTACATTTTTGGGTGTTCAAAATGCTTTTAAAAAGCTTGGAATAAATGAAAATTTTAGCGTCATTGACATCGGTGGAGCAAGCTCAGAGATCGGCGAAGATGGAAATTTTATGAGCTTTAAATTTGGCATTATTACATTTTTTGAGAAATTTAAAACGCTTGATTTAATGCAAGAAAATGCAAAAATTTATACAAAAGATGCAAGAGAATTTTTAAATAGCTTAAAAAATAAATTTATTGTGCTGACTTCTGGCGTACCAACTACTATCGCAGCGCTGC
Source organism: Campylobacter concisus (assembly GCF_015229955.1). Classification (NCBI taxonomy): domain Bacteria; kingdom Pseudomonadati; phylum Campylobacterota; class Epsilonproteobacteria; order Campylobacterales; family Campylobacteraceae; genus Campylobacter; species Campylobacter concisus. The sequence goes on along the minus strand of NZ_JAAKYZ010000001.1, from coordinate 711,904 downwards.
GACTTGGACTTAACTACGATAACTATGATCCAAAAAAAGTAAGCGGATTTGAGCTTAAAAATGATGATCTTGCTTGGTTTGTAGATGAACTTTTAAAGATGGATGATAAGAGCGCTGATGTGGAGGTTGGAAGAAGTAGAAAGTATCCGCTCATCGCTGGAACCTTACTTTTAGAGGAGCTTCTAGGCGAGCAAGAAGCAAAATTTTTAGTTATTGACGATGGGCTTAGAGAGGGTGTTGGTGTGGCCTATCTGCAAGGAAAATTTCAAGAAATTATCACAAATTTTTAGTTAATATTTCAAAAATTTAAAGGAGAGAAAATGAGCATAAGAGAGCAAATTTTATCTGATATAAAAGAGGCTATGAAGGCAAAAGATGAGTTTAAAAGAGATACTTTAAGAATGCTAAATGCAGCACTTAAGCAAGTTGAAGTCGATCAAAGGATTGAAATGACTGATGAAGTGGTACTTCCGCTACTTCAAAAGGAGATCAAAAAGAGGGCTGACTCGGTTGAGCTTTATATAAAAGGCGCTAGAGAGGATTTGGCTAAAAAAGAGCAGGGCGAGATTGAGCTTATTAAGGCATATTTGCCAGCACAACTAAGCGATGAAGAGCTTAAAGAGAAAATAAAAAATATTATTGAAAGAGCTGGTAAAAATTTAGGTGCTGTAATGAAAATAGCAAAAGATGAGATCGGAGCAAGTGCTGAAGCAAAACGCATAAGTATGATCGCAAAAGAGCTTTTGGCTTAAAATCTACAATCTTATAAAACTTCTAATTTTTGAAAACTTACTTCTAAATGTGTAAGTTTTCAAAAAATCAAATATGACTTTCATTTTAAAAAGATAATTTAAAAGCATAATACTTAATATGAATATGTTAAAAGGTAAAATACAAGCTTTTTTATATATTTGTATTGAAAACTATAATTTTCAAATTGCTATTTTAATTTTCTTATTTTTTCTTTTATATGAATTTAAATATTGATTTATAGGTTTATTTTGGATTTTATCTTTTGTATGATTTTAATTTATCCATTAAATTTGATGTAAAAATATTTGTAAAAAATTAGTTAAAATTTTACAATTTTCAAAAATAATTGTGGCAGAAAATTTAGCTACCCTGTTTTTTAAATTTAACTAAAGAAAGAATATATGGACATTTAGTGTATATTTTTTAGTATAAAGATTGGTGAGTCTAAAATTTCTAGCATATCTTCTCATAAATGAGAGAAATTCCACAACTCTTTTTTGTTTGCTTTGGTTTTATCTGCGCTACACTCGTTTGTCTCTTAGCTCCAAACTAAGCTTATAAATTTATCTATTAAATTTGCCTGCCATGGCTTTGTAGATATTTAGCTCGTCTTGTAAAAGCGTGTATTTTGCTTTTAATAGCCCTATTTTAGCCTCTAGCTCGCTATTTTTAGCCTCCAAAAACTGCTTTAGCTCGACTTTGCCGTAGGAGTATTTTAGCTCGTAAATTTTTGAAATTTCCTCGTAGTTTTTTATCTGCTCTTGGTAGTTAGCAAGTAGCGCTTCGTCGTTTAGGTAGCCTTTGTAAAATGCGTCTATCTCGTTTAGTGCGCTATTTAGAGTGCTTATGTAGTTTAGCTTTGCAAGCTCGAAATTTGCCTCGCTAACCTTTAAATTTGACTTTAGCTTAGCATAGTTTAAAAATGGTAAATTCAGGGCGATGTTGCCATTTAGAAATTTAAGGCTAAAGGCTTCCTCTTTTTTGTCGGTGCTACTTTTGAGGCTGGCTCCTAGCGTGATGCTTGGATAAAACTCTTTTTGGCTCGCTTTGTAGTTTAAGATGCCCTCTTCTATGCGGTAAATGGCCGCTCTTAGATCAGGGCGGTTTGCTATGGCGCTTGTTGGCACATCTAGATCAACGCCCACTCTTTTAACGGGACTTAGCGTGAGATCTTCAAATTTAAGCTCAAACTCTGGCCTCTCATTTAGCAAAATCCTAAGCGTTTTCTTGGCAGTCACAAGCTCTTTTTTGGCACTTTCTATCTTATTTTGAGCGCTTAAGAGCTGTGAGTTTATCTGTTTTAGGCTTAGCGCCTCCTCTTTGCCAAGCCTAAATTTAAGCCCAACTATCTTATTTAGCTCATTATAAATTTCTAAAATTTGCTCATAAGTTTTGATGCTCTCATTTAGATATAAAATTTGAAAATAAGCGTCTGCTACTGAGTTTATGACGCTTAGTTTGCTAGCTTCTAGATCAAATTTAGTTGCTTTTGCCTCAAACATCGCTGCGTCTTTGCTATTTGCTAGCTTTTGCCAAAGGTCAAGCTCGTAGCTAAGCCCTATGCTTGAGCCAAAGTTTCTACTAGAAGCACCGCCCTCTTTTATATTTTTGCTACTTGTTGCCTCAAAACCAGCGTTAAAACTTGGGATTAAATTTGCCTGCAAAACGCCAGCTTGAGCGAGCGCTTTATTTACATTTATCGCAGCTTTTGCAAGGTCGGTGTTGTTTTTAAGAGCAAGTTCTACAAGCTCATCAAGGTAGCTTTGCTCATACTGCTTCCACCAAGAAGTGTTTAAATTTAGCTCACGGCTTGCATTATCTTCAAGTAAAATTTGCTTATAGTTTTCATCTATATTTTTAACAGCGCAGCCGCTTAAAACGAGCACTAAAGCTAGGCTTAGAAATTTCATATTACTCCCTTGAAAGCGCATCTATTGGATTTAGTTTCGAGGCGTTTTTGGCAGGCATGTAGCCAAAGATGATGCCAATAGCCATCGACGTGACAAGTGCAAGTACGATCGAGCCGTTTGAAAAGATCATGCTAAAGCCGTTTAAGAAGTTGTTAAAGATGTAGCCAATAGCGTAGGATAGGACGATGCCGATGGCTCCGCCGATAAGGCAAAGTAGCACCGCCTCTATCAAAAACTGCTGTAAGATATTGCTCTGTCTGGCTCCGATCGCCATTTTTATGCCTATCTCTTTGGTGCGCTCGGTGACTGAGACTAGCATGATGTTCATGACGCCTATGCCCCCAACTACGAGCGAGACGACGGCGATGCTTGAGATGAGCAGGCGCATGGTCGAGATGGTCTCTTCGATCGTTTGCTTGATGCTGTCTGAGTTTCTTGTAAAAAAGTCCTTTTTGCCGTGCTTGATCTCTAAAAGCTCAGTTAGCGTTTTTTCGGCGATTTGCGCATTGACGCCCTCATTTACTTTGGCGGTGACCGAGCTTATAAATTTATCCCCTGTGACCTTGTTTAGCACAGTCGTGTATGGAGCGTAAATTTTAAGCGTGCTTGAATCGCCCATCTTAAAATCATCCTTTTGCAAAACGCCGATAATGCGAAGTGGCCTTTTGTTAAAAAGTATGATCTTACCGATAGGATCATCATTTTTAAAGATGCTATTTTTAGTGTTTTGATCTATTAGAGCGACTGAAGCTGAGTTTAAAACCTCGTCATCATCGTAAATTCTGCCCTCTTCTAGCTTTAGCCCATTTACATCAAAGCTCCCTACTCCACCGCCTTTTAGGCTCGCACTTAGCGAGATATTTTCATAAGTTAGCACGCCTGAAGTGCTTGTATTTGGCGTGACTGAGTCTAAAAAAGACTGCTTGGCAAGCATGTTTGCGTCGCTTATGGAGAGCGTTTTTACCTTGCCTGAGAGCATATCGCCAAAGCCTTTACCTGGCATGATGTCGATCGTGTTTGTGCCGATCTTTCTGATACCAGCTAAAATTTGCTCCTGCGAGCCCTTGCCAAGGGCAACGACGCTAATTACAGCTGTAATGCCGATAATAATGCCAAGCATCGTTAAAAGCGATCTTAGTTTGTGCGCTAGCATCGCATTTACTGACATTTTAAAGCTCTCTATGAGCTGGTCTTTATAGTAGGTAAATTTACTTTTTTCTGGCTGGGTTTGCTTGCTGGCTTCATAAATTTTGCTATTTTTGACATTGTCACTTACGATGTTGCCATCTTTTATCTCGATCACACGGCTAGCGTACTCTGCGATCTTTGGGTCGTGCGTGACGATGATGATGGTGTGACCTTTTTTATAAAGATCAACTAAAATTTCCATCACCCTTAGCCCACTTTTGCTATCAAGCGCGCCTGTTGGTTCGTCTGCTAAAATGATCTCGCCACCATTCATCAGTGCCCTTGCTATGGAGACCCTTTGCTGCTGTCCGCCTGAGAGCTTATTTGGTAAATTTTTTGCCTTTTCGCTAAGTCCAAGAGAGTCTAAGATCTCCATCCCTCTTTTTTCTCGCTCGCTCTTGTTTGCACCTGCATAGATGCTAGGCAGTGCGACGTTTTCAAGGGCGTTCATCGTGCTAAGCAGGTTATATCTTTGAAAGATAAAGCCAAATTTATCCCTTCTAAGCTTGGCAAGTGCGTCGCTATCAAATTTTGATATATCTTTACCATCTAGCAGGTACTGCCCACCACTTGGGCTGTCTAAGCAGCCAAGGATGTTCATCAGGGTTGATTTGCCAGAGCCAGACTGACCGATGATGGCTATAAATTCGCCCTTTTTTATCTCTAAATTTATGCCATGCAAGATCTCTATCTCATTGTCACCCAGCTTAAAGCTTTTAGTGATGTTTTTTAGGCTTATCACTTAAAACTTCTTATGTTCTTTTGCGATCATCTTAGCGATCTCGCTTGATGAGCCTTGAGATGTGATGATCTCGTCACCCTCATTTATGCCGCTGATGATCTGCGTATCGAGGTTGTCTTTTATGCCAGTTTTGACCGCTGTTTTTACGGGCTTGCCATCTTTTAGCACATAGACAAAAGTGCCGTTTTCATCTTTTTTGATACCGATGCTTGGCACGATGATGGCATCTTTGACGTTTGCTATTAAAAGCTCGTTTTGTGTGGTCATACCTATTCTTAAAATTCCATCTTTGTTATCAACGATGCTTTGCGCGTAGTAATAGACCGCCGAGCTGCTGCTAGAGCTACTTGAGTATGAAGACTTACTGCTGCTACTTGAGCCGTAGCTGCCGTCACTTAGCGTAGTAAGCCCTGGGTCGATCGAGCTAACAGTCGTTTGAAATTTCTTCGTTGGCTCAGAGAGGATCGAGTACTCAACTGGCGTGCCGACTTTTATCTTGGTGATGTCACCTTCTGCTATTTGCATCTTCATCTTCACATGGCTAAGATCAGCGATATTTACGATAGTTGGCGTAGTTTGGTTGGCATTTACAGTCTGACCCTCCTCAACCTGCACGCTTACTACGGTGCCGTCTCTTGGAGCGGTGATCTTTGTGTAGCCTAAATTTATCTTAGCTGTGCTTAGCTCGATATTTGTCTGCTTTATCTGAGCCTCCAGCTCCTTTATCTTTGCGCTATTTGTACTATAAGTATTTTTTGCGCTTTCAAATTCTTGTTTTGAAGTGGCATTTTTGGCAAAAAGTGCATTTTCTCTATCAAACTGCGTTTTAGCGATATTTAGAGCCACTTTTGCGCTTTCTAGCTGGGCTTTGTAGATAGCTAGTTGCGCCTCTTTATTATCGATGTTATTTTGCTGGGTCGAGCTATCGATACTTGCGATCATATCGCCTTTTTTGACCTGATCTCCAAGCTTAACGTAGAGTTTTTTTATCTGGCCGCTCACCTGAGCACCCACATCAACTAGCTCGGTAGCAAAAATTTCTCCAGTCGCATCGACTTTTTTACTGAATGAACCTTTCTTTGCCTTTTTGGTGATAAACTCCACCTTTTCATCTTTTATCTTAAAAAAATTATCATAGATAAAATATCCACCGACGCCTAAAATAAGCAGGATTATTAAAATTTTAGATTTTTTCATCGCTTCTCTTTGTAAAAAATTGGTCAATTTTACTTAATAAGATTAAAATTCTCTTTAAACTTCCTCTTTCGCCATGCCAGCCTCTATCAAAAACCTACTTGGCTGATAGGTCACCTTCTTTATCTTGTCGTATTTTGCATAGCTAAGATAAAGCTCGTCTTTAGCCCTTGTTACTGCTACGTAAAAAAGCCGTCTCTCTTCTTCTAGGCTGCCACCCATGCTCATTAGCTTTAAATTTGGAAAGCGATTTTGTGCGAGATCGACGATAAAGACTTGGTCAAATTCAAGCCCCTTGCTCGCATGCACACTAAGCAAGCTAACGCCCTGCCCTTCGCTCATCTCGTTGCTTCCAAGGGCTAAAAAGTTATAAAATTTACTGATATCTTGATACTTTTTAGCTAGCTCGCTTAGCACCACGCTCTTTGCCATTATGCGCTCTTTGACCTCTTCTTTAAGCGCCAGATCAACATTACCGTTTTTTAGAGTTGCTCTTTTTGTGCTGATGTTTTCGACGATTAACGAGTAAATTTTGCTATTTTTTATCTCATTTATCATCGTGGCTGGCTTTGAGATATTTCTCATGCCTCTTAAAAAGTTGTAAATTTCATATAAAAACTGCGCCCCACTCTCACTTAGCTTTTGTAGTTTTAGTATCGGATGACCTAGAAATTTATCGCTAAAGCCAAGCTTAGAAAACCTTGAAACTTCGGCAAATTCATCAAGATCGTCAAAAAGGCCTAGCTGGTAGTTTCGCCTTTTATTTGATGAGATATTTACACTATCATCTGGCTCAACTATCCCTTTTATCAAATTTCCATGCCCAAGCTTAAGTAGTGCGTCAAAAATTTCTTTGCTAACTGCGCTGCCAACGCCTTTTGCGTATTCGCAGATGTGGATAAATGCCATTATATCTTTTGGATTGACATAAATTCCCATGATGTCGATGAGCGCTTTGATCTCGCGGCTCTCAAAGAAGCTCACCCCACCCTTTCGCTTTGAGCCAATACCTCGCTCTTTTAGCGCAACCTCGATGCCATCAGCTGAGGAGTTATTTCTAAAAATTATGGCGATATTTTCTCTATTAAATGGCGAGAGCGAGATGATGTCGGCGATATTTTGATACTGATCAAAAAGCTCGTTATAGACAAGCAGCCTTGGCGGCTTGAAATTTCCCTCTCGGCTAACTGTGAGGTGCTTTTCATAAAGCCTCGGGTTGTTATTTATGACCTTATTTGCAAGGGCAAGGATGCTTGAGCTTGAGCGGTAATTTACATTTAAAGCGTAGATATTTGCGTTTGGGAAGCGATCTTTAAATGAGCCTATGATCTCGATATTTGCGCCGTTAAATGCATAGATGCTCTGGTCAAAATCGCCCACGCAAAAGAGGCTCTTTGTCGCAAATGCGTCTATTAGGCTGCCTTGAAGCGTGTTTGTGTCTTGATACTCATCGATCAAAATTTCATCATAAGCTAAATTTGCCCCTTTTTTTAGCTCGTCGCGCATTTTTATGAGAAGGTCGTTAAAATCAGCGTAGGCAAATTTGGCCTTCTCAGCCTCAAACTCCTCTAAAACATCTTCATAAATTTCAGCATAAACGCCTTGCTCTTCGCTCTTATCGCTTATCCATTTGCCAAATGTTGTGCCTTGCTCGCTGTTTTGAAATAGCGAGTAAAGATCGTATAGATAGGCTCCGCCGTAAGGTTTGACGTCGCTTAAATGGTAAAATTTACGCCTCTCAACAAGACTTTTTAAAAGCGTCTTTAGCTCGCTTGGCTGCTTTAGCGTGACGCCTTTATCAAGGCTTTTTAAAAGCGAAAATGATACCGAGTGAAAGGTGCCTGCAGTGATTTTGGAGGTGATTTGTTTGTCAAAATACCTATTTAAGCGCTCTATCATCTCGCTGGCTGCTTTGTTGGTAAATGTTAGAAGCAAAATTTTTTCTGGCTTTACGCCTAAATTTAAAAGATGAGCGATGCGAGCGACTATGGTGCTAGTCTTGCCAGTGCCAGCTGAAGCGATGATGAGATTGTGTCCAAATGGCGCGGTTGCGGCGGTATATTGTTCTTTGTTTAACCTAGATAAGGGCATTGTTTCCTCTTTTTTAAAAAGGTCTAATTATAGCTACTTAAACTTTAACAGCTATAATCACGCCGATGAAAAAGTTTAAATTTTTAAAATTCCTTGTCCTATTTTTGGCTCTAATGGTCGCTATTTTTTTGATACTTGATCAAATTTATCCACTAAATTTAGATGCGCTTAAAAAAGACGAAGCCAAAATTTTGCTTGATAAAAATGGCGAGATCATAAATATGAAGCTTAGTAGCGACGGAATTTGGAGATTTCACGAGCAAAGCTTCCCAAACTCGCTAAAACAATGCGTCGTACTTTTTGAAGATAGATACTTTTACTACCATTTTGGGGTAAATTTTGCCTCCATTTTTAGAGCATTTTTCCACAACCTAAGAAGCGACAACCGCATAGGGGCTAGCACTATCACGATGCAAGTAGCTAGGATGCTTGAGTCAAGTGATCGAAGCTATAAAAACAAGATAAAAGAAATTTTTAGAGCATTTCAGCTTGAGCTTCACTTTAGCAAGGATGAAATTTTAAATTTTTATCTAAATTTAGCCCCATACGGCGGCAATATCGAGGGTGCAAAGGCGGCAAGTTTCTTTTACTTTGGTAAGGAGCTAAACGATCTTAGCTACGCTCAGGCCGCACTTTTAAGCACGATCCCTAAAAATCCAAACAAAAATAGACTAGACCGCGTTTCAAACATAAATGCTCTAAAAAACAGGGTCATAAAGATGCTTTATAAGGCAAATTTAATTGATCTTAGTGCATTTAAAAGAGCGCAGGCTGAGCCATTTAAAAATGTAAGAGCAAAAGCTATCGTAACCGCGGAAGATTATGCAAATGTCGCTTTTAAAAACCAAATTTCAAAGGCGAGCTTGGATCTAAATTTACAAAAAGATATGCTTAAAATTTTAAAAGATGCGATGTTTTCGCTAAAGGCAAAAAATGCAAACAATGCCGCTGCAGTAGTCATTGACAATAAAAAAATGAGCGTCGTTGCTTTTATCGGCTCACATGATGAGCACGCACGGGATGGCAAAAACTCAGCACTAAATATGAAGCGAAATACTGGCAGCACATTAAAGCCTTTTATCTACTCACTTGCGCTTGATAGCGGGCTTATAACGCCAAATTCGCAGTTAATAGACACGCAAATTTATATAAAAGAGTATGCTCCAAAGAATTTTAGTAATGATTTTTTAGGTATCGTAAGCGCAAAAGATGCTCTAAATTTCAGCCTAAATATTCCGGTTATAAATTTAAACTTAAAACTAAAAGATAATTCACTTTACGAACTACTTGAAAAGGTAAATTTGGTAGATGAAAATAAGGAGTATTATGGAGCTTCTATAACACTTGGAAGTGCTGAAATGAGCCTGCTTGATCTTGCTCATCTTTATACTATTTATGCAAATGACGGCATTTATAGACCACTTGAGTTTGCTGGCAAAAATTACAAAAATGAAGAGAAAAATGTAACTCTCATCTCGCCTCAAAGTGCCTATTTAACTGCTAAAATGCTAAGCGAAGCCTCAAGATCATATCTAAAAAATGCTTGGCAGTATGCCCAAAATACACCAAAGATTGCCTTTAAAACTGGTACAAGTGCAAACTCACGTGATCTTTATGCCATAGGCGTTGATGAAAATTACACAATTGCTATTTGGATTGGAAATTTTAATGCCAGTAAAACTGATAAATTAACAGGGCTAAATGACGTATCAAAGAGTCTTTTTGATATGTTTAAGATAATCGCTCAAAAAGAGAAGTTAAGATTTATAAGTGAGCCAGATGGCATAGAAAAGCTGCCAACCTGCCTTGATGCCTTTAACTATGAAAAGTGTAAAAAAATGGCGCTTGATGATAGGATAAAGGGTGTAGATTTAAAGGATAAGTGCGAAAGTTTAAGAGGCGAAGAGCTTGATTTTTTGGTTAAAAATGAGCTTTTGGATAAAGATGAGATGCAAACAAGTCCTTGTGCTGAAATTTTTAAAGACAAAAAGCCAGTTTTTGCCTATCCGTATGACGGTGAAGAGATAGTGACAGATGAAAATATCACACAAGTTATGGTAAAATGCTACGCGTTTTTAGGTGATGAAATTTACCTAAAAATAGATGATTTGAACTTTTCTAAGATAGAAAACGCAAGCGAAAAAAAGTTTGATCTAACTCTTGGCGAGCACAGCATAAAATGCCTTGATCAAAACTCAAATCAAAGTGAAATAACAATAAAAATAAGGAGATAAAATGTGGCAAAAAGTAGCACTTCTAGCACTTTTGGGAATGACAAATTTATATGCTTTGAGCCTAAATGGCACTGCGCAGATAAAATCGCCCCTAAGCGTAGAGTTTGGACTAGAAGATGAAGTAGATAAAAATTTTGTTGGTATGCTAAGCGATAAAAAGCTACTTTTGTGCCAACCAGCATTAAATGGTACGGTTAGATTTAATAGTCAAAGCTTGCTATTTTTTACAAAAGATATGCACGCTGGTTTGGATTATAGCTGCAAGCTTGAAAACGGAAGCACTGCTAGTTTTGCCACGAAAGAATTTGAGCTAACAAAGATAGAAAAAATAAGCGATAGCAAATATATAGTTAAATTTAATGATGAAGTAAATATTGAAGCTATCAAAAATATTGCCGTAAAAGATGCGAAATTTAAAGCAATTGAGCTTTCTAACAATAGTTTTGAGCTTAATCTTGATAAAAATTTAAGCAATCCAGTTTTTGATTTTGGTGAAAAATTTGAGAGCAAATTTGGCGCAACGCTTTCAGGTGAAACGATAGTAAATTTTGCCGATGAAATAAGTGAAGAAAGCGCAAATATAAATGATAATTCAAAGAGTCTTGAGATACCAGAAATTTATCCAGTAAGCCTTGATAATGGCATCTTGGGCTTTAGAATTTATCTAAAAAATTGGCTTGATGACGATATTAACTTAAAAAAATTTATAAACATTAAAGGTGTAAAAAACTTTAGCATCAGTGACGTTAAATATAGTGACAACTATGAAGAAAACTCAGAACTTAGCGAATATTATTACTACATTGATATCACAAGTGACGATTTTAAGCCACAAAATAGTTATGAAATCACCATTAAACCAGGCTTTGGCGATGATAGAAATGTAGTAAGAGAAGAAAATAGCTATGAAGTAGTAGCTGGCAATTTTACTCCGTTTGCAAATTTTATAAATAATGAACCATATATCTCAAGTGTCGGTGAGATCGGTATTAGAAGTGCAAATTTGCCTGAGCTAAATGTAAGCATTGAAAAGCTAAGCGATCAAAATTTTAGATATTTTTTAAATTTTAATGACAATAACGAAGAGTTAAGCAACTTCAGCGCAAAAGTGGCAAGCAAAAGCTATAAGCTTGATGGTGCATTAAATGAAATTTCTCTAAATAAAATCAAACTTGACTTTGCTGGGGCTGGAGACGGCGTTTATAAGATAAATTTAAACTACGGCAAAGATAAGAGCGTTTCAAAAGTAGTATATCTAAGTGATATCGCCGTAAATGCAAAGCTTGGTAAGGATGAAATTTTCGTATTTGCAAATCGTCTTGGCGAAAATACAATGCTTCCAAACGCAAATGTGAAAATTTATGGCAAAAAGAACGAAGAAATTGTAGTTGGTGCGACAAATGATATAGGCGTTTTTAAATTTAACAAAAAAGATATTTACAAAGATATCTCCTCAGTGGTTGTCTCTCTTGGAAAAGAGCAAAATTTTCTTATTTTAAAAGAAGACGAAGCTGTAAATGAAGCGAAATTTATGAGCCAAAATGCCAGTGAGAGCATCGATGCATACGTTCATTTTGCTTCAAATATCATAAGACCAAATGAGAGTTTAAAGGGTGCAATCTACCTAAGGGATAGAGATTTTAATCCTTTAAAAAATATGCCTATAAAGATAAAATTTTTCGATCCACAAGGCAAAAGTAGTGCTGAAATTTCAAAAAATACAAATGACGTTGGCATGGTAAATTTTGAAAAAGAGATACTAAGTGATCTTAGCGGTAGATTTAATATGCAAGTAATTTACGCAAACAAAGTGATCTCAAATGTGCCATTTTTTGTTGAGAGTTTTATGCCAAATAGGATAAAAAATGAGATAACACTTGAGAGAGATAAATTTTTCGCAAATGAGCTTGTTAGAGCCAATCTAGCTAGTAACTATCTCTTTGGTGGCGCTGCTAGCGAGCTTGATGGCAGCATGCAGGTGAGCTTTTTTGATGATGAATATAAAAATAGCGAGTTTAAAGAGTATAAATTTAAAAATAATACGCTAAAACCAAGTGCTTATCCATCTTTTGAAAATGATCTCACTCTTTCAAAAGATGGCAAATCAAGCCAAATGATAGATCTCAGCTTTAGCACTAAAAATGCCTCTTCTATCATAACAGGCGTGATAAATTTTAATGTAAATGATGATGGCAAAAACGTAAGCGATACAAAAAGCTTTACACTCTATCCTTACAAGGATATGGTTGGTATCGCAGCAAGCACGACATTTGCTGAGCCAAACGAAGATGTAAAAATAAGAACGGTTGTAGTAGATATGTCAAGTCAAAAGGCCGTAAAATCAAATTTAAAATTTGATATAAAACGTGTCACTTGGCAATACCAAAGAGATGCAAATGGCTATATAAAGTGGTTTCAAACACTAGAAGATGTGGATAATTTTTATAAAGATAATGGCGAGTTTAGCTATAAATTTACACAAAGTGGCTCATATGTGATCATCGCTACAAATCTAGTAAGTGGAGCAAGCACAAGCCTTGATATGGACGTAAGTGGCTACAATTACTCGACTCTAGCGCCTACAAAAGAGCTTAGCAAATCTCAAATCAAACTAAATAAAAATATCTACAAAAAAGGCGATGAACTAAGTGCTGATATAAGCTCAGCTATAAAAGAAGGAATCGCCCTTGTTACACTTGAAGATGGTGGCGTGAAAGCCTACAAGGTCGTTAAGATAAAAAACAACTCAGCAAATGTGAAATTTAAACTTGATTTTGATTTTAGTGGACTTTACGTGAGTGCAAATATCTACCGCATGACAGATAGTGGATTAACTCCGTTTAGGACTTACGGTAAGGTTTATGCTAAAGCTGATAAGTCATCAAGGATACTTGATCTAAGCATTGATGCACCAAATACAGCAAAAAGTGATGAAAATATAAAAATTTCTCTAAAAACAAAGCCAAAAGCTTATGTGAATTTATTTATCACAGATGTTGGCGTGCTTGATATAACGTCACAAAAGCCAGCTGATCCACTTAAATTTTTTGACAAAATTTTACCAGATGGTGTCTTTGACTATGACATTTATAATATGCTCACAAACTATAAGGTTGAGGGCAAAACTTTAAGCTTTGGTGGTGATATGGCAGCACTTGCCATGGAGGCAAAGATGGCAAAACATGCTAGCCCAGTCGATAGCAAAAAGATAAAAACATATGCAAATTTAGTAAGTCTTCAAGCTGACGATAATGGTGAAATTTCATACGAGTTTAAAACGCCAAATGGCTTTAACTCTGCCATTAGAGTAGATGTCGTGGCAAATAATGAAAATAGCATGAATGCGGTAAATAAAGAAATTTTAGTAAAAGATGATGTGATTATTAAGCCAAGCGCGTTAGTTTATCTGCTAAAAGGCGATGAGCTAAATGCAAACTTAAGGCTTATAAACACAACAAATGAGGATAAAAATTTAACCATAAAAGTGGCTAGCAGTAAAAATTTAAGCATTAAAACAAAAGAAAATGCGAATTTAAAGCCGCTTGAAAATAAAGCCTTTACATTTAAAATTTCAGCTCTTGAAGCTGGAGCTGGCGAATACAATATAACAATAAGCGACAAAAACAGCTCAAAAACAGCTCAAAATTTACTTGATGTAGTTAATCCTTATACGATAAGCACCTATGCAAAAAGTAGCGTCTTTGACAAAGAGAGTATGATCTCGCTTCCAAAAGGCTTTCACAATGTTAGTATAGATGCGTCAAGCTCGGTCTCAAGCGTGCTATTAGCAGCTTCTAAAAATTTAGTTGAGTACCCTTATGGATGTGCGGAGCAAAGGAGCTCAAGACTGCTTGCACTTTTAAATTTAAAGCCAAAAGATGAGCTTGAAAAAAATGATCAAAAGAGATTTATTGCAAGCGGTATGAGTGAGCTAATTAAGATGCAAAAACCAGATGGTAGCTTTGGCTACTGGAGCGATCTAAGTAGTACTAATGCATTTGCTTCGATCTATGCAACTGATGTGCTGCTTGATCTTGAAGAGGCTGGATATGAGCTAAATAAAAATGTAAAGCAAAGAGCATTAAATTCGCTCTTAAAATATACAAACACAGATATTGAAGCTCTATATGCTATTTATGTAAGCTCCCGCGCAAATGTTGCTGATAAATCGGTGCTAAATAAAATTTATGACCACAAAGCTTACAATACTACCGCACTTAATAAATATCTAATGGCAGCGGCTCTAAAGCTAAACGGCTTAAATGACGAAGCAAAGGTGGCGCTAAAAGATATCAAAAAAGCTCAGGCGGCTGATTATAGCAGGGATTATTCTAGCTTTGGCTCAAAGATGAGAGACAATGCATTTATTTTGTATCTGCACGCAAAATATTTTGAGAAAAACGACTACTCAGATGATCTTGCAAATTTCTTGATCACAAATTTAAATGAGCTAAGCTCTACGCAAGAGCGTGCATTTACCCTTAGAGCGCTAAATGCCTACTTTGGCAAAGATGTTGGTGAGAAAAATAATAAATTTAAGCTTAGCTACAATGGCGAAAGCAAAGAATTTGACGGCCTTTTAAGTGTATCATTTACAGCAAAAGATGGAAATTTTACCATCACGCCACTTGGCGAAAACAAGCTATATGCCACTATTTTAAGCTACGCTTATGTGCCACTTGAGATTAAACATAAAATAGAACCAAAAGAGCTTGATGTTTATAGAACGTTTGTCGATGAAAAAGGCAAAGAGCTAGGTCTTGACAGCCTAAGAGTAAATGATGTTGTCTATTCAAAAATAGTGATAAATTCTAAAGCTATGGTTAAAAATGGCGTAATAAACGAGATAGTAAGTAGCTGCTTTGAGCCGATAAATGAAAATTTAAGTGGTTTTAATAAGAGCCTTAAAGATAGCATTGAGCTTGAATATCAAAGTATAAAAGATGATCGCGTTTTAAGTTTTTATGCATTAGATAGTGATAAGAGAGAGGCTGTGCTTTATACGCCTTATCGTGTAAGACTTGGTGGTAAATGCTCACTTGGCGCAGTCACTACTGAAAATATGTATAACGAAAGACAAAACGACTACGACCTAGCTCAGCGAAGCTTTACTGTCAAATAAGCCATATAAATTTCGGGGCGTTTAACCGCCCCAAGCCCATATTTCCCCACTTTTGCAAAGATTTTTTTAAACAAATTTTAGATAACATTAAGCATTTTTTAAACGAAAGAGGAAACAAAAGTGGCAGAATTTTACAATGCAAAAGAGACAGAAGATAAATTTTATAAAATTTGGGAAGAACGCGGATACTTCGAGATAGACGCAAACAAAGATATCCAAAAAGATGGACGTAAATTTTGCATTATGATGCCACCTCCAAACGTGACTGGCTCGCTTCACATCGGACACGCCCTAACCTTCACACTCCAAGATATCATGACTCGTTACAAGAGAATGGACGGCTATAAGACACTTTGGCAGCCAGGACTTGACCACGCTGGCATCGCCACTCAAAATGTCGTTGAAAAGCAGCTTTTAGCTCAAGGCATCAAAAAAGAAGAGCTTGGACGCGAGAAATTTGTAGAAAAAGTGTGGGAGTGGAAAGAAAAAAGCGGTGGCATGATCGTACATCAGATGCGAAAGCTTGGCATCACTCCGGCTTGGTCACGCCAGAGATTTACCATGGATGAGGGCCTAAGAAAAGCTGTTAAAAAAGCCTTTGTAAATTTGTACGACAAAGGGCTGATCGTTCAGAAAAACTACATGATAAACTGGTGTACACACGACGGCGCGCTTTCTGACATCGAGGTCGAACACAAAGAAAATAAGGGCAAGCTTTATCATTTGAGATACTATTTTGCAGACAAGCCAAGCGAATTTGTTGTAGTGGCTACAACCCGTCCTGAAACCTACTTTGGCGACACCGCCGTAATGGTAAATCCAAACGACGAGCGCTATAAAAATTTAATCGGCAAAAAAGTGGTGCTACCTATCATAAATAGAGAGATAGAGATCATCGCAGATGAGCACGTTGATATGGAGTTTGGAACGGGCCTTGTTAAGGTCACACCTGCACACGATCAAAACGACTACGAGGTTGGAAAAAAGCACAACCTTGAGTTTATCACTGTCTTTGATGAAAAAGGCATTTTAAACGACAAGTGCGATAAATTTGCAGGTCTTGAGAGGCTTGAGGCTAGAGATATCGTAGTAGCTGAGCTTGAAAAACTTGGCAATGTTGAGAAGATAGAAGACTACGAAAACCAAGTTGGTTACTGCTACCGCTGCAAAAACGTCGTCGAGCCATACATCTCAAAGCAGTGGTTTGTCAAAAAAGAGATCGCAGACGAGGCGATACAAAAGGTATCAGAGGGCCTTGCTAAATTTTACCCACCGCACTGGATAAACAGCTTTAACGCGTGGATGAGAGAGCTAAGAGACTGGTGTATCTCACGTCAGCTTTGGTGGGGACATCAAATTCCAGTATTTTACTGCGATGAGTGCGGTTATATGTGGGCTGATGAGGGAGAGCCGTGCGAGTGTAAAAAGTGTAAAAGTAAAAACATTCACCAAGATCCAGACGTGCTAGATACATGGTTTAGCTCCGGTCTTTGGCCATTTAGCACACTTGGCTGGGGCAATGAAAATGAGCTTAAAAATGAAAAATGGTTTGAGGGAGACCTCGCCGAGTTTTATCCAAACAACCTACTAATCACTGGCTTTGATATATTATTTTTCTGGGTTGCTAGGATGATGTTTCAGGGTGAAAATGCCCTTGGTAAGTTGCCATTTTACGATATCTATCTGCACGCGCTTGTAAAGGATGAATTTGGCAGAAAGATGAGCAAGAGTCTTGGCAACGTCATCGATCCGCTTGATAGTATAAATGAGTATAGCGCCGATATATTGCGCTTTACGCTAACTCTTCTAGCCGTTCAAGGACGCGATATCAAGCTAAGCGACGCCAAGATGAAGCAGGTAAGAAATTTCACCAACAAGCTTTATAATGCGAGCAAATATCTCATGCTAAATGAGAGTAAATTTGAAAATTTAGAGGATATCAAACTTCAAACAAAGCTTGGAATTTATATGAATAGCCGCTTTAACGAGTGCGTGAGAGAGGTGCGCGAAAACATCGACGCTTACCGCTTCAATGACGCAGCAAACACACTTTATAAATTCCTTTGGGATGAGTTTTGTGACTGGGGCATCGAGCTTAGCAAGGCTGATAAAGCGAGCGTAAAAGAGCTTGGAAGTATATTTAAAGAGACGATGAAGCTGCTAAACCCTTTCATGCCGTTTCTTTCAGAGTATCTATTTCAGGAACTTAGCGGCACACAGCTTGAAAACGCAAAATCAATAATGGTGATGAGCTACCCAGAGGTAAAAGAGCGAAATTTAGATGTTGAGAAGAAATTTGAGCTAGTTATCGAGGCAATCGTGGCTATTCGCCGTGCAAAAGCGACTATCGATCTTGGCAACTCAAAGATAGAAAAAGCCTTTGTTAAATTTAATGAAAAAATAGATCTAGACGAGGTTAAAGAGTACATCAAGCTGCTTGCAAAATGCGAAGAGATCGGCTTTGTAGATGAGAAAATCGAAAATTCAATAAGAGACGTGAGTGAAAATTTAGAGTCATTTGTCCCGCTTGAAGGGCTTGATATGAGCGGTATCATCACAAGACTAAGGTCTCAAAAGACAAAGCTTGAAAAAGAGATGGCCAAACTCTCAGTCATGCTAAATAACCAAAATTTCGTAGCAAACGCACCAAAAGAAGTTATAGAGACAAACAAAGAGGCTTTGCAAAGCGCTGAGGCTAAATTTAAAAAAGTATGTGAAGAATTAGAAGCTCTTGGAGAAAAATAGTGATAAAGATAGAAAATTTAACCAAATTTTATGGTGATACGCAGATCCTTTTTGATATAAATTTAGAAGTTAAAAAGGGTGAAATTTTTGCTATAGTGGGACACAGTGGTGCTGGCAAATCAACGCTTTTAAGATGCATAAATGGGCTTGAAAGCTATCAAGGTGGCAGCCTAAAAGTCTTTGATAAAGAGATAAAAAATTTAGATGAGACGCAGCAGAGACATTTAAGGCGGGATGTTGGGATGATATTTCAGCATTTTGCCTTGATGGCTAGAAAAAATGTTTTTGAAAACGTCGCTACTCCGCTTAAATTTTGGGGCTATAAAAGCGATGAAACTGAAAAAAGAGTGAGAGAGCTTTTAAATTTAGTCGGTCTTGAAAATAAGGCAAAAAGCTATCCAAGCGAGCTAAGTGGCGGTCAAAAACAGCGTGTGGCGATCGCTAGAGCGCTTGCTTTAAATCCTAAAATTTTATTAAGCGACGAGGCGACCTCGGCTCTTGATCCAAACACGACAAATCAAATTTTAGAGCTGCTTGAGAAGATAAACAAAGAGCTAGACATAAGCGTCGTCATCGTCACGCACGAGATGGAGGTTGTAAAATCGATCGCAAAACGTGCGATACTGCTAGAATGCGGCAAGATCATAGGCTCTGGAAGCATTGAAGAGCTATTTTTAAAGCCAGATGAGAAGATGAAAGAGTTTTTGGGCGAGGTTGAAATTCTGCCAAGCACTGGCACAAATATTAGGCTATTTTTCCCAAAAGAAGTGGCCCAAAATAGCGTGATCACGCATATGGCTAGAAGCCTAAATATCGACTTTAACATAGTTTGGGGCAAGCTTGAAAAGCTAAACGAAAATGTTCTTGGCTCGCTTGTCATAAACATAGATGAAAAAGATAAAGAAAACGTGCTTAACTACATCAAGCAAAGTGGCGTTTTATGGGAGGTCGCTTGATGTTTGGTATTGATTTTTCTAAATTTCCAGATGTATTTTCTAGGATACTGTTGCCAGCTATCGGCGAAACACTATATATGAGCATAGTCTCTACCCTACTCGCCTTTGCCATAGGCCTCATACCTGCGGTTTTGCTCATACTTTCAGACAAAGATGGACTAAAGCCAAACAAGCAGCTTTATTTTGTGCTAGATATCGTTATAAACGTGCTTAGAAGCTTTCCATTTATCATTTTAATCATCGTGCTCTTTCCAGTCACAAAAATGATCGTAGGCACAAGTATCGGCACTACGGCTGCGATCGTTCCGCTAACTATTGGTGCAGCTCCGTTTGTAGCAAGGCTCATTGAAAATGCTCTAAAAGAGATTGATAAAGGCATCATCGAAGCTGCTCAAAGCTTTGGAAGCTCGAAATTTCAGATTATCTTTAGAGTGATGTTTGTAGAGGCGCTTCCTGGCATCATCTCGGCATTCACACTAACTCTTATCGTAAATATCGGCTTTTCAGCGATGGCTGGTGCAGTTGGCGGTGGCGGACTAGGATCTGTCGCTATAAACTACGGATATCAGAGATTTCGCCCAGATATCATGCTCTACACCGTGGTTATTCTTATCATTATGGTTCAAATTTTTCAAGTTTTAGGTAACTACTTATATAAAATTTCTAAAAAATAAGCCTTTGTTTTTATCTGATTTTAAGCTTTTTTCCTTAAAATTGCCAAATTAATTTTAGCTGAAAGGACAAAAGATGAAATCAGATATGTGCCAGATGTGCCGCCTACTAAAAAACGCGTCGTCGAAAGACTAATCTCTAAGCACAGAATTTCTTTTTAAGTGCTTAGAAATAGCTTAAGCGCTTAAAAAGAAATTTAACCTTCTAGCTTAAATTTATCCTTTTTTGGTGCTTGGCAAATTTTAAAAAAGGATAACAAATGAAAAAACTACTTCTTACCTCTTTAGTTGCCCTAGGCCTTAGCGTTAGCGCAAATGCTGCTGACAAATCAAAAACAATAATCGTTGGTGCTACACCTATCCCACACGCTGAAATTTTAGAGGTTGTAAAGCCTATTTTAGCAAAAGATGGCTACGCACTTGAGATCAAAGAATTTAACGACTACACCACACCAAACCTTGCGACAGAGGATGGCGACCTTGACGCAAACTTCTTTCAGCACATCCCATATCTTGAAGAATTTAACAAAAACAAAGGCACTCACCTTGTAAAAACAGTTGGCGTACACCTCGAGCCAATGGGCGTTTATTCTAAAAAGATCAAAGGCATAAAAGAGCTAAAAGATGGCGCAGTTGTCTCTATTCCAAATGACCCAACAAACGAGAGCCGCGCACTTGACATCATAGCAAGTACTGGACTTATCAAGCTAAACAACAACCCACTAAAAACTCCGCTTGATATAGTTGATAACCCTAAGAAACTTAAATTTGAAGAGATCGAGACTGCTCAAGTGCCAAGAACGCTTGATGACGTTACTATCGCAGTTATCAACACAAACTACGCTCTAAATGCAAATCTCAATCCAACAAAAGACGCGCTTGTGATCGAGAGCAAAGATAGCCCATACGTAAACTATGTAGTTGTTAAAGCTGGTAACGAGAATAGCCCTAAAACTAAGGCTCTTGATAAAGCGATCAACTCACCAGAAGTTAAGAAATTTATCGAGACAAAATATAACGGCGCTATTATCCCAGCGTTTTAATTAAATTTATAAAAAGCGACGTAAAAGCTTTTACCTTTTTAGCGTCGCTTCAAATCAAATCAAAAAAGGAAAAACAATGAAATTTATAAAACTTTTAACCGCATCTTTAGTTGCTCTAAGCCTTCACGCAGCCGACAAGGACCACACTATCGTAGTTGGCGTCTCGCCAGTACCACACGCTGAAATTTTAGAATTTGTAAAGCCAAAGCTAAAAGATAAAGGCTATGACCTTGTTATCTCTGAAATTTCAGACTACTCTATCCCAAATGTCGCAACAGAAGATGGCAGTTTGGATGCAAATTTTTTTCAGCATTTACCATATCTTGAAGAGCAAAACAAGGCTAGAGGCTTGCATCTTGTAAGTGTTGCAAATGTCCATGTCGAGCCACTTGGCTTTTACTCTAAAAAGATAAAAAACATAAAAGAGTTAAAAGATGGTGCAAAAGTTGCGATCGCTTACGATCCATCAAATGGCAATAGAGCACTTAGAATTTTAGAAAAAGCTGGCCTTATCGAGATCGATAAAAATGTGAAAGTTGCAACTATAAATGACATAACTAAAAATTCTAAAAATTTACAATTTGTAGAGCTTGAGGGTGCTCAGATACCAAGAACGCTTGATGATGTCGATATCGCTGCTATTAGCACAAATTTCGTCCTTGACCTTGGTATGAGCGTGGCAAAAGACGCACTTTTGCTTGAAGACGCCAATAGTCCTTACGCTAATATCATCGTCACAAAGGCTGGCAATGAAAATAACCCTAAGATCAAAGCTTTGATTGATGCGGTGCTTAGCCCTGATACTAAAAATTTCATCATTACTCGCTATAAAGGCGAGGTTATACCTGCATTTTAAAAACGGGGCGAGCTTTCGCCCTATTTTGTTTCTAATTTCATTTTGTTTTATAAGCTATAAACTCTCTTTATTTTTGTCAAAAAGCTTAAGCTATGCTTTGCTAAAATGGCTCACTTTAAAATTTTTCAGGAATTTAAATGCTGCATGATGTTATTGATTTTATAGTTGCGAGCGTAAGTAGCTGGGGTTATGCTGGCATATTTATCATGATGTTTTTAGAAAGCTCATTTTTCCCATTTCCAAGTGAGGTCGCAATGATACCGGCTGGCTATTTGGCGCATAAAGGTGAAATGAGTTTAATTTTGGCCTTTCTTGCAGGCACGCTTGGAAGCCTGCTTGGCGCTATTTTTAACTATTATCTTTGCTACTTTTTTGGTCGCGAGATCGTTTTAAAATACGGCAAATTTGTGGGAATCACTCACGAAAAAATGGATAAATTTGAAGCATTTTTCAATAAACACGGCGAAATTTCTAC
This sequence comes from Campylobacter concisus, assembly GCF_015229955.1. Classification (NCBI taxonomy): domain Bacteria; kingdom Pseudomonadati; phylum Campylobacterota; class Epsilonproteobacteria; order Campylobacterales; family Campylobacteraceae; genus Campylobacter; species Campylobacter concisus. The sequence goes on along the minus strand of NZ_JAAKYZ010000001.1, from coordinate 689,924 downwards.
ATTTAACTCACGTCTGATTCCTGGCATTCGCCAATACATCAGCCTACCAGCTGGACTTGCCAAGATGAATATATTTAGATTTTGCCTATTTACCACTCTTGGAGCTGGGATTTGGTGTGCTGTTTTGCTTGGAGTTGGCTATTTTCTAGGTTCAAATCCTAGCAAACAGACACTTTTATTGATCACGATCACTCTTTTGGCTGTAGTTGCTGTAATAAGTGTGGTTTATATAATAAGGCAAAGAAAAGCCTAAATACATATAAAAATATGTAAAATTTAGTGTATTTTATAAAATTTTTATTTGTGGTATTTGGTTAGATTTAACCTAGCAAATCGCCCTCATCTTTTCTAGATGGGTTAAATTTCTTGAAATTTTATCTAGCTCAAATTTACTGAATACTTCATCACCAGAATAGAAAAATCTAACTTTTGGGACTTGATCTAAAGTAGAAATTTTTAGTCCAAGCTCACTTATAAGGCGATTTATTGTCCCTTCGTTGCCATCAATTATGCTTATATTTGACGGCAAAATTTCTCTTAGGCTATCTTTAAAATAGTTAAAGTGCGTGCAGCCAAGCACTAAAAAACCAAATTTGCTTAGATCAAATTTAGCTAACTCTTCTTTTAGATATGATTTTACGTTTTTGGTATCAAATTCCCCATTTTCAGCAAAATTTACAAGGCGCAGTAGAGCAAGTAGCTCAGTTTTATCTTTTGCGTGTAAATTTGCGATCAGCTCTTTTAGTTTTGCACCATTTACGGTGACCGGAGTGGCTATGACAAGCGTTTTTAAGGCATCATCATGGCTTAAGTCATGAGCCTTTTTTACGGCTGGCTCCATGCCGATTATAGGTACATTTAAATTTGCTCTAAGCTCTTTTATCGCTACGCTTGTTGCCGTGTTGCAAGCCACTACAACGGCGTTTGCGCCATTTTCTATAAGAAATTTCACCGCATCAAAGCTAAATTTTAAGATCTCATCCCTGCTCTTTTGTCCGTATGGGACATTTTTAACGTCTGCGTAATATAAAAATTCATGCTCGCTAAGCTTGCTTAAAGCTTCATTTAAGACACTCAGTCCACCAAGTCCTGAGTCAAATATACCTATTTTCATGTCCTTCCTTAAAGCCTGCAATTATAGCAAATAATATCTTTGTAAGCCGTTTTTTATTATACTTTGGCACTTTTTAAACTTGGAGTTAAATTTTGGCAGTTGATAAGATCATTTTCTACCTTTGTTCGACTTTGATCGCTATAAGCATTATTTTTTCACTATCTTTGCCAGTTTTTACGGTTTTATTTTTTAATTACGACGAGTTTCACTTTTTTATCCGCCAATTTATTGTTGGTTGTATCGGAATTTTCATTATGTGGTGGCTCTCTAGGCTCAATCCTGAAAAAACGCTTGTTTGGATAGGGTTTGGCCTTCTTATATCTTGCGGTATCGCCATGGGGCTAATGCATGCATTGCCATCTTCAATGGTGACTGACGCTGGTGGTGCCAGGCGTTGGATTAGGCTACCTGGCTTTTCACTAGCTCCAGTTGAGTTTTTTAAAATCGGTTTTGTCTACTTCTTGGCTTGGAGTTTTACTAGAAAATTTAGTGAGGGCAAAAGGACCTTGCTAGATGAGATTAAGATACTTATGCCTTATATTATTCTTTTTGGTGTTGCTATCTTTCTTATTGCTGTTATGCAAAATGACCTTGGTCAAGTGGTCGTGCTAGCACTTACATTTGTGACGATGGCACTTTTTGCAGGAGCAAGCGCGAGACTTTTTAGCATCGGTATCTTAGGAGCTGCTTTTGTTATGACAGTAGCGATAATCAGCTCTGAGCATAGAATTTTACGTATAAAATCATGGTGGGGCACGATACAAAATATGGTGCTTTCTTTCTTGCCTGACAGCGTTGCAGATGTATTAAGAGTGGCTGATGCGCCAGAGCCATATCAAATTTCTCACTCATTAAATGCTATAAAGCATGGCGAATTTTTCGGCGAAGGGCTTGGCGCTGGTATCTTTAAGCTCGGCTTCTTAAGCGAGGTTCATACTGACTTTGTATTAGCTGGTATCGCTGAAGAGGTCGGTGTATTTGGTATTTTGTGTATAGTAGCTATATTTATAACGCTACTTTATAGAATTTTTAGAATTTCAGCTAGAAGCGAAAATAAGGTCTATCATCTATTTACGCTTGGTGTCGGGCTTATCTTATCGTTTTCATTTTTAATGAATAGCTATGGTATCACATCGATCACGCCTATTAAAGGTATTGCTGTGCCATTTCTTAGTTACGGCGGTAGCTCTGTGCTTGCGATTTGTATCGGTATCGGTATGGTTTTGATGGTTAGTAAAAGGGCAAAATTATGATTGTTATTTGCGGTGGAGGTACTGGTGGGCATTTAGCTATTGCAAGAAGCTTTTGCGAGGAGCTAAATAGACGAGATATTAAGCCTATATTTATCGGCTCAACTAGTGGGCAAGATAAATTTTGGTTTGAAAATGACGAGAATTTTTTACAAAAATTTTTCTTACCAAGTAGTGGCGTAGTAAATAAGAGAGGCTTTGCTAAACTAAAATCACTAACAAATATCGTAAATCTTGCTTTAAAATGTAGAAAAATTTTTAAGCAAAATGACGTTAAGGTAGTCATTAGCGTTGGTGGCTATTCAGCAGCTCCAGCAGCTATTGCAGCCATTATCTCAAAAGTACCACTTTTTATCCACGAACAAAATGCTATAATGGGCAAATTAAATAAAATTTTAAAGCCTTATGCAAAAGGCTTTTTTAGCTCTTATGATGAAGCTTCGCCCTACCCTTATCCCGTAGCAAAGAAATTTTTCGATAGTGCAAGAATGAGAGAGGAGCTAAAGACTATTTTGTTTTTAGGAGGCTCGCAAGGTGCAAAAGCGATAAACGAGCTAGCTATAAATTTAGCTCCATATCTTAAAGAAAAAGGCATAAATATAATTCATCAATGTGGTAAAAACGGCTTTGATGAACTTAAAAAAAGATATGATGAATTTGGCTTTAATGAAACGAATTTAGAAATTTTTGAATTTAGTAAAGAGATAGAAAATAAGATGAGCAAGGCTGACCTTGCCATATCAAGAGCAGGAGCTAGCTCGCTTTGGGAGCTTTGTGCAAACGCTCTTCCATCTATCTTTGTGCCATTTCCTTATGCCGCTGGTAATCATCAGTTTTATAACGCTAAATTTTTAAAAGATAAAGGCATTGCTGAAATTTGCTTGCAAAATGGAGAAATTTTAGACAAAGACGAAGTTATAAGAATGATAGAAAATTTTGATCTAAACAAAAGCAGTAAAGCTCTAAAAGAGATCCTTTTGCCAAATGGAGCAAAAGAGATAATTGATAAAATTTTAAACTAGCTCCTCGCCTATCGCACAAGCTTTTAGTTCTTTTAGCTCAAAGATCAAGTAATGATAAATAAGCTCATTTGTATTTAAAATTTTTGCACTAAAGACTGGTTTTATCATAGTTATTATCTTATCAGTTATACCCGCGATCTCCACCAGCAAAAGCTCATCTTTGCGTTGCTTCGCAGCCTTAATACAATTATAAAAGAACGTATAAATTATCTTAAAATTTTGCAAAATAACATTTGAAACTATCCTAGAATGAATATGCAAAACATTATGTATACGCTCTTGTAGAGTATTTAGCTCCGCAAGTAGTGATTTTATTTGAGTAGTATCTGTTGTCCTAGAAAAGAGATTTTTTGCTTTATTTTTGTTTTGTATTTGATACTCTGCCACTAAAATTTCTATTATATTTAAAATGGCGACATAGCTTTCTTGTAAATTTTCATTTGCCTTAAAGCTCACGCCATTTTTCTCAATTTTATAATTTAAGCTTCTCTTTATCTGCTCCAAATAAGTACTAATGTTTTCATAATAGTCCTCTGTATTGAAGACACTTTTAAAGAAATCGCTTTCACCTTTTAAATTTGTAAGCTTTTTTTTAAGTTCATCAGCATTTTTATTAAACTCAACAACCCCAACTGCCAAGCCGATCTCGTGTTCACTATTTTGTTCTAATGCTGTCAAACTTTCTTTTAGTACCGAAATTTGTTTTTGAATATTTTGAAAATCCATTTTTTCTCTTTTAATTTTTTTGCTTATTTTACTATAAAAATCATGAAGTTTTGTCGTTAAGAATTAAAAAGATGGTGCGCCCGAGAGAATTCGAATCTCTGACCTTTTGAACCGCAATCAAATGCTCTATCCAGCTGAGCTACGAGCGCACAAGAAAGTTAAGTCGAGATATTAGCCAAACTTTCCTTAAAGAAAAATTGTATTCATTTTAATTTTATAACTGTTTTAGTAAAATCCGATAAAAACAAAAGGAGCAAAAATGAATGATTTTTTCGATAGTTTAAAAGAGATAAAAAAAGAACTTACTAAAGAGCAAGGTGAGATCAAAAAAACTCAAAAAGAAGCCGTTTCTCATACAAAAGAAGAGGCGATCTCGTATAAAGAAAATAAACTAAAAAACGAATTTGCAGAGTACATTAAAGGCCAAGATATAAGAAAAATATAAATTTGGAATGCTTATTGCTAAAACATGTAATATTTTATGTGGAGTAGGCAATGAAAGTTACGCAAACATTAGAATCTCTAAGCATTTTAACTGATAATGACACTTTGTTTCGTGAGCTTAGAGATATGATAAGCAGAAATTTTACAAAAATTTTATCTAATAAAAATAAGGTTATTTCGTTTTATGAAGAGAGCGAAATCCCGCAACGCAAGTGCTTTTTAAAATTTATAAAAAAACTTTATGAAAAGCAAAGCGATGATAAACTCGATATTCGTTTTGCAAACTATAAAACCATAAAGCTTGGCTTTGTTCAAAAAAATACCCTAACCCCTGTCATTAGCCTAAATGTAAATTTTGTAAAAAATGAAGTCAAATTTGAGCTAAAAGATGCACTTTGCAGAGATTTTGCTAGCTATATCAGCGAGAGTCTAGTAAAAAGTAATATTGCCTTTAGCAAAAATGATGATTTTTTAAACATCACCATCTCAAATGACAACGACATAAACACATTAAATAAACTACTCTACAAAAGAAGCTATCCAAAATTTAGCGTAAATTTTATCTATGATGAAAAAGACTACAAAGCCTTTAAACAAGGCATAAAAATAAAAAGCTCATCTAAATTTGTAAGCAGATTTTCTGTGCTTGCAAATTTGCTTGAGAAAAATTTTGAGATTTTGGGTTGCAAAAAAAATGATGACTTTGAAACTATCAGACAAAGCTATCTTTCACTCGTAAATATCTATCACCCAGATAGGCACGCCAACAAAAATCCTCTCATACAAGAAGAATACGCAAAGAAATTTAAAAATATTCAATCTGCTTATGAGAGCCTAAAACCATACTTTAAAAATCAAGAAAATTTTGTGATGGTTGGCTAGAGCACGGCTTGCCACAAGGGCTATTAAGGGAGCAAAAATGAATGGTGAAATGTTTAATATATGCGCCATTATTGTTGCTGCAAAGCAGGGCATAAAGTCAAATTCTCCTATCCTATATAATGGCACTAACTACGAAAATAGTATAAATTTTCACTTTCTCTCAGGCCATAGAGCAAATGGCGTAAATGAGTGGTTTGAGCACGCATTAAAACTTGGATTAAGCGATGTAAGACTTACTGCAAATTTAACTGGCTCATCAGATGAACGTTTATTGCTTAGCTTTTCAAACTCTACCGCAAAATCGATCATCTGCATTTTTAAAGAGCACATGAGCTGCTTCGTGCCCTACTGGAAATACAACAAAGATCAAAGAGGCTGGGACATAATATATAAAGAATTTAGTCTTGAAAAAGATGTAAATTTAGAAAATTTTAGCGACAACACAGAGGCTTTTATGGCCATACTTACTAAGATAGCGGCCTTTGCAGATGAGATAGAGTGTGAGAATTTTGGTGAGTGTTTTTGCAGGGCATTAAAATCACTTAGATCTTCAAGCAATGATAATCAAAAGATATTTAATGCACCGCTTATGCCAAAGAAAAATTTAGCCCTTTTTGCTGCGGCAAGCTTGGCTGATGTCTTTGGTGGTATGAGCTCTTGGAACGACGATGCAGCGGGCATGGCGCAATATAAAAAACGTGGCAAAGAGTACGAAGAGCTTAGTAATGAGCTTTTTACGCAGATGCGTAAGGCCATACTTTTTGCTGTAAATGAGTGGTAGTTAGCCGTTTATCTGATAGACTCTTTTTCGCTGGCTTGAGCTGCCGATGTTTAGAATTTTGCGGTATTTTGTGATAGTTCGGCGAACGATTTGGATGTTAAATTTAGTTTGGATTAGCTCTTGAATTTTTAGATCAGAAAGTGGCTTTTTGTGGTCTTCGCCTTTGATGAGCTCTAGTAAAAATTCTTTTATTGCAGCGTTTGAGGTCTCCTCGTCAAAGCCAGTTGAAAAGAAATTTTTAAGTGCGACCGTACCTCTTGAGCAGCTTAAATATTTATTCGCGATCGCCCTTGAGATGGTTGAAGGGTTACGCCCAAGCTCGTCTGCTAGGTCTTTTAGCTTCATAGGCTTTATGTCGCCGCCCAAGAAGTAGTCATACTGATACTCAACTATCATGAGCCCTATTTTATAAAGCGTCGCTTTTCTCATCTCAAGGGCGTCAATTAGCTCGCTTGCCTCTTTTATGCGCGAGCTTACAAAGGCCTCTTTCTCGTCTAGCCCCTCGGTATCGACTAAAATTTCTGGATAGTACTCGTCATTTATCTGCACGCTTATGCCACTACTTGTGCTTAGCACGAAGATGTCAGGTACTGCTTCTTTTTCGTCCTCAAGGTACTCAATAGCCGGTGGATTTTTAAATTTCTTTATGATCTTTAGCGCGTCGTCGTAAAATTTAAGCTTTCTAAGTTTTTCTATATTTTCAAAATTTAAGATGATCTTTTTTGCGCACTCTATGATCTCATCGCTTGCTTCTGCCTCGCCAAGCTGAAATAAAAAACTCTCTTTGACATCTTTTGCACCCACGCCACAGGGCTCAAGGTAGGCAAATCTCGCCCTAACCCGCTCCACCTCGCCCTCATTAAAGCCAGCAAAAATTTCATCATCATAAGAAAAATAACCCTCATCGTCCAAACACTCGATGATCTTATATGCGATATCTTGAGACTTTTGCGTGGGGAAAAGTGGCGGATTTATCTGGCTAACGAGCTTTTCATAGAGGCTTTCTTTATAGATGCTTAAAGCCTCGATGCTCTCGCTAACCGAGTTTTTGCTAACCTGCTCGAAAAAATTTCGCTTTTTCTCGCTTTTTTCTAAATTTTTATGCTCAATTGTGGCAAATGGATTGTCTTTTATAAAAGGCTCAAGCGTCTCTTTTAGCTCATCAAGCCCGCTTTGAAGTATAGGAAGCCAACTTCGTAGCGTTTGGTTTAGCTTAATCTTTGGCGCTAAAGTTTGCTTTTGCCTTAGCATCATCTACTCAAGCAGCTTAAATTCTTCGCCAAGATAGTGCGTTCTAACGAGCTTATTGTTTGCCACTTCGCTCGCACTGCCACTTGCTAGTAGCGAGCCATCTTTGATGACGTAGGCTCTGTCACAAATAGCTAGCGTCTCACGAACGTTGTGGTCAGTTATCAAAACGCCGATGCCTAGCTTTTTAAGGTCTCTAACGATACTTTGGATGTCGCTAACCGCGATAGGATCGACGCCTGCAAATGGCTCATCAAGAAGTAAAAATTTTGGCTTTATGATGAGACTTCTAGCGATCTCACAACGTCTACGCTCGCCACCACTTAGACTAACGCCCTTTCTTAGACGGATAGGCTCGATATTTAGCATATTTAGCATCTCATTTACTCTTTTTGCTATCTCTTCTTCGCTTTGATTTAAAATTTCAGCCCCAAGAAGTAAATTTTCTTCTACGCTTAGTTCTTTAAATATACTTGATTCTTGCGGCAAATAGCCAATACCAAGGTGTGCTCTTTTGTGAAGCGGGACGTTTGTAATCTTTTCGTCATTTAAAAAAACATCTCCGCTAGTTGGCGAGATGAGTCCGCAAATCATATAAAAAGTGGTCGTCTTTCCAGCACCATTTGGCCCAAGAAGCCCCACAACTTCGCCACTATTTACCTCTAAAGATATACCTTTTATGATCTCACTTTTTTTAATCGTCTTTTTTAGATCTTTTACTTCTAGTTTATGCACTTATAACCTCGTATTTTCTGCCATTTTTGCTAGGAGAAATTTTTACTAATGTATAGCTCTCGCCGTTTTTCTTTAGAGCTTTTTCTAAATTTTCATCGCCCCACTCTACTAGATGAAGCCCCTCTTCAAATAAATTTTCAAAAAGGCCGTTTTTTGCCATCCCGTCAAATCCGATCTGATAAATGTCGTAGTGGTAGATATCTTTACCATAAATTTGCATCAAAGAAAATGTCGGCGACGTCACGCTCTCGTCTATCCCGTGAGCCTTGATGATCGCCTTTACAAGCGTCGTTTTGCCACTTGCTAGATCGCCGCTTAGTAGCACCACGCCACTTTTTGGCAGCACCCGCACAAGTTCACCAAGCTCATTTTCTAAAAACTCAAAAACCATCAAAGCTCTTTTACATATTCGCTTTGAGCGCTTTTTGGTATGCTTTTTGTAGTTGGGATCGCTAGCACCTCGTATCTCGCCTCGCGCGTTAGAAATTTGATGCTAACCACATCGCCAACCTTAACATCTTTTGCCGCTTTTGCCTGCACGCCGTTGATGCTCACAACGCCGCTTTTGCACATATCTTCGCTAACGGCACGCCTTTTTGTGATATTTACTACGTTTAAAAATTTATCTACTCTCATGCGGCAGATTTTAACAAAAATAGCCTTAAATTTTTAATCCTTTAGATATTTTAAAAGCTCTTTTAAATTTAGAGGTATGACGCTACCATGGGTTTCGTTTTTATAAAACTCAAAGTGAGAATTTATGCCACTTTGCTTTAAAATTTGGGCTAGATCGCTCGCCTTTAAAGTGCCAGCTTTGTCCGTTTTGCCCTTTCTCTTTTCAAGCTCGCCAACGCTAAGAAAGACAAATTTAGCCTTTAGTTTCTCTTTAAATTTACCCTCACTCACATTTTGCTTTAAAATTTCAGACTCGCCCCACCAAAGAGATGGCGAAGCGATAAAGAAATTTGAAAATACACCCTCATTTTTAAGCAAGGCATAAAGTGTAAAAAGCCCGCCAAAAGAGTGTCCATAAAGGCTCTTTTGGCTACCTTGCACGTTAAATTTCTCATCTATTAGCGGGACTAAATTTTTAGTTAAAAAGTGGTAAAACGCATCAGCGCCACCACCCTTGCTAAATTCCTCACCCTCTGCCATTGGCGTGAGATCTCTTGTGCGTTTTTCTACCTCATAGCTTTTGTTGCTATCATATCCTATGCCTATTATTAGCGGTGCGGAAGAGCCCTCAAATTCATTTAAGAGCATGTTAAACTGGGCATTTGCATCAAGCAAGAAAAGCACATTTTTAAACTCACTTTGTCCCTTTAGCTTGGCTGTGAAAATTTTATAAATTTCATCATTTGCGCTCATTTTAAAGGTTGAAATTTCAAATTTACTAGCAGCTTTTTGACTTAGTGGCTCAGGCGTTTGGCTAGGCCCTGCGTGCAAAGTCTGTACCACGCCAAGCGTAAAAAGTAAAAATTTAAACGCTCTTACCATTTTGCAGCGACCTTAAACCAAAATCTCCTACCCTCTTGCGGATAAAAGTAGTATGTATCTCCAACAAGCGCCTCATCGTATCTTACCTTATCAAAGATGTTGTAGGCATTTAGGCTAAGAGTCAGATGCTTGTTTGCGTCCCAGCTTATGCCTGTATCGAAGGTGAGTAGGTCTTTTGTGTTCTCCCTTACGCTATTGCCAGCACCAAAATTTACGCTTGTTAGCTTGCTCTCGTAGTTTGCGCCAAAAAATGTCTTAACGCTTTTTATAGGCTTATATGTAAGCGTAGCGTGAAGTGTGTGCTCTGGCGTTGCTGTTAGGCTTTTGCCATCAAGTCTGTTAAGCCCAGTTTGGCTAAATTTCATAGGGCCATTTGGCGTGTTTATCGTTGGGTTGCCAGTTTTTATCTTTGACTTATTATAGGTGTAGTTTGAGCTTAAATTTAAATTAGAAAGGATGTCATAATCGCCACTTAGCTCCACGCCCCAAACGGTCGCACCCTCAATGTTAAAGTAAGTTCCCCAACCAGGGCAACCCATACTTGGCGCACCTGTGCAAGTGCCAAAGGCTGGAATTCCATTTACTCTTTTACTGCCATCAGTGTCTAGGATCTTATCTTTAAATTCATTTCTAAAAAGCGTTACCGAGCTTCTAAAATCAGCCTGATTGTCATAATATGCACCAACTTCGTAAGTTATACTTTTTTCTGGCTTTAGATCTTTGTTTCCAAAATCAACTATTCTCCAAGCATTTTGAATAGTGCCTACTTCTGGGGAGATTTGATTGACATTTGGCGTTTTATAGCCAGTTGCTACGCCGCCTTTTAAGCTTAGCGTATCTGTAGCGTTATAGACTAGATAGGCTCTTGGCGATAGGTGGTTGCCAAAGAATTCGTTGTGCGTGAGTCTTGAACCAAGCGTCAAAAATAGCTTCTCGTCTAAAATTTGCCACTCATCCTCGATAAATCCTGCATGCTCGCTCATTGAGTAGCTTTTTGGATTTCTAAGACCATTCCTTGAGATGTTTGAGACAATGAAGGTCGTGCCGACATTTTGCTTGCTAAAGTCATAGCCAAAAGTTAGAGTGTGAGCGCCAAAAAAGGTTGTAAATTTAGAGTTGAAGTTGTGATTTTTAGCTTTTGCGGGTATGAGGCTGTCAAAAAGGCTCGTTCTTTGTGTCTCATCATAAATGTAGCTAAGATCGGCATTTAGATTATCAAATTCGCCAAGATAGCCCACACCATAGCTCTTTTTCTCATAGTCATAGGCGTTTAAAGCTTTTTTTCTTATGTCTGGATCGGCTGACTTACCAATGGTACGTGAGTAATCATGCCTTTCGTTTGAGCCAAGGATGTAAAATTTATTATGTTCATCTGGCGTGATCCAAAGTTTTGCACTTAAATTTCTCTTATCGCTCTTTTGATAACCACCAATGTAGCCATCTTCATCTCTTAGCTTTTTATAGCCCCAAAGCTGAAGCGCAAAAAGGTCTTTATAAAGAGGTAAATTTAGATAAAAGTCGCCTTGCCTGCCATCTCCTATGCCTTTGTGAGTGTTTATCGTGGTTGAGATGCCGACATTGCCACTAAATTTTGAAAAATCCTTTTTGGTAATGATATTTATCACACCTCCAACTGCGTCGCTACCATAAAGCGAGCTCATAGGACCACGGATGACCTCTATACGCTCGATCGCCTCAGCTGGCGGGATGAAATTTGAGTTCATATCCCCTGCTCCGCCCTTTGGATTTGCGCTGCTTGAATTTACTCTTTTACCATCAATTAAAACTAGCGTTTGAGACTTCTCCATGCCACGTATCGAGATGCCACTAGCTGCTCCGTCTTCGCCACCAACGACATTTACACCTGGCACCTTTTGAGCGATTGAGTGAAGCGAAGTAAAGCTATCTTTTGTAAGCTCATCGCCACTTATCACACTTATGCTCGCAGGAGCCTCTTTGATCTGCTGCGAAAAGCCACTCGCACTTACTACAACACCATCAAGTCTTGTTTCGTTATTGTCTTTATGCTCTGCTCCAAAGAGCGAATTTGCCACGCAAGCGCTAAGGCAGATGGCAATAAATTTTGTTTTTCTCACGACCATCCTTTTAAAAATTTAATTTAAAAAAGTTTGAAATTTAACAAAGTATCTTTTAAAACAATATTAATTATCATAATTTTAAATAGTAATCTTTTTTATAAAATTTTCTAAGAAAAAACTTACATTATTTATTAAATTAGTTTATTAAAAATTAATCAATTTAGGCTAAAATACGACCATTTTAACAAAAGGAAGAGCTATGAAAAAAGACGTAAAAAAAGTGGTTTTAGCATACTCTGGCGGACTTGACACAAGTATCATTTTAAAATGGCTTCAAGATGAATATAACTGCGAAGTAGTCACATTTACAGCTGACATCGGACAAGGCGAGGAGCTAGAGCCTGCACGCAAAAAAGCCTTAGCACTTGGTGTAAAGCCTGAAAATATTTTTATAGAAGATTTAAGAGAAGAATTTGTACGTGATTATGTATTTCCAATGTTTAGAGCAAATGCAGTCTACGAGGGCGAGTATCTGCTTGGCACTTCGATAGCGCGCCCACTAATAGCAAAACGCCAAAGTGAGATCGCAAGACTTGTTGGTGCTGATGGTGTGAGCCACGGAGCAACAGGCAAAGGCAACGACCAAGTTCGCTTTGAGCTTGGATACTACGCGCTTGGCGACAACCTAACTATTATAGCTCCATGGCGCGAGTGGGATCTAAATAGTCGTGAAAAACTTTTGGCATACGCTGAGAAAAACGGCATAGATATCACTAAAAAACCAGGCAAAAGCCCATACTCAATGGACGCAAATTTACTTCACATAAGCTACGAAGGTCTAGTGCTTGAAGACCCAAGCCACGCACCAGAAGATGATATGTGGAGATGGAGTGTTAGCCCAAAAGATGCTCCAGATAAGAGCGAGATCATCGAGATCGGCTATGAAAAAGGTGATCCAGTGAGCATAAATGGTAAAAAAATGAGCCCAGCTGAAATTTTAACCGAGCTAAACCGCCTTGGCGCAAAACACGGTATAGGCAGACTTGACATCGTAGAGAACCGCTCTGTTGGTATGAAGAGTCGCGGATGCTACGAAACTCCTGGTGGCACGATAATGCTAAAAGCTCATAGAGCGATCGAGAGCATCACGCTTGACCGCGGCGCAGCTCACTTAAAAGATGAAATCATGCCAAAATACGCCGAGCTAATTTATAATGGCTACTGGTGGTCACCTGAGCGAAATATGCTTCAAGCTCTCATCGACAAGAGTCAAGAGCACGTAAATGGCTCAGTTAAAGTTGAGCTTTATAAAGGCAATGTGACTATCCTTGGCAGAAGCAGTAAAAATGATAATCTATTTAGCGAGGCATACTGCACATTTGAAGAAGATAGCGTTTATGATCAAAAAGATGCAGCTGGATTTATCAAACTAAACGCGCTTCGCTTCATCATCGCACGCAAAAATGGGCGAAAATTTGACTAAAAATAAAATTTAAAAGGAAAAAAATGAAAGTATTATTAATAAAAGATGTAAAAGGACTTGGCAAAGCTGGCGAGATAAAAGAGGTAAAAGACGGCTATGGCAACAACTTCTTAATTGGCAAAGGCTTTGCAAAAGCAGCTACTCCAGACGTTCTTCGCCAATATGAAGCAGCCCAAAAAAGAAAGGCTGAAGAGCTAAAATACGAGATCGCAAATTTAGAAAAACTTAAAGAAGAGCTTGAAAAAGTGACAGTTGTCATCAAGAAAACTCTTGGTGCAAATGGCTCACTTTTTGGCTCAGTTTCAAAAGAAGAGATCGCAGCAGAGCTTGAAAAAACGCATCATTTAGTTGTCGAGAAAAAAGCGATTGACATGGACACTCACCTAAAAGCAGTCGGCCTTTATGACGTTCATGTAAAGCTTGGACACTCGATAAATGCAAGCTTGAAGGTTGACGTGCAAGGAGAGTAGATGTTTCATGCGACAACCATCTTAGCCTACAAAGGCAAAAGCAAATCAGTCATCGGCGGCGACGGACAGGTGAGCTTTGGTAATACCGTCTTAAAAGGCAATGCCGTAAAAATTCGTAGAATTCATAACGGCAAAGTCCTAGCTGGCTTTGCTGGCAGCACTGCTGATGCGTTTAACCTATTTGATATGTTTGAGAAAAATTTGGAACATACAAAGGGCGATTTGCTAAAAGCGGTGATAGAATTTAGCAAAGAGTGGCGCAAAGACAAGTATCTAAGAAAGCTTGAAGCGATGATGCTTGTGCTTGATAGGGATAAAATTTTCTTACTTAGTGGTACTGGGGATGTTGTAGAGCCAGAAGATGGCAAGATAGCAGCTATCGGAAGCGGCGGCAACTACGCCCTTTCAGCGGCACGTGCCTTAGATAAATTTGCCGATATTGACGAAGAGGAGCTAGTCAAAGAGAGCCTCAAGATCGCTGGCGAAATTTGCATCTATACAAATACAAACATCAAAACTTATGTTTTGGAATAAGAGAGAAAATGAACTTAACACCAAGAGAAATTGTTAAATTTTTAGATGACTATGTGATCGGTCAAAAGGACGCCAAAAAGATCATAGCGATCGCGCTTCGCAACCGCTACCGCCGCATGAAGCTTGAAAAAAGCCTGCAAGATGACATCATGCCAAAAAACATTTTGATGATCGGCTCAACTGGCGTTGGTAAAACTGAGATCGCAAGGCGTCTTTCAAAGATGATGGGGCTGCCATTTATCAAGGTTGAGGCTAGCAAATATACTGAGGTTGGCTTTGTTGGCCGTGATGTTGAGAGTATGGTAAGAGACCTTGCTATGGCATCATATAATCTCGTAAAAAACGAGCAAAGCGAGAAAAACCAAGACAAAATCAACGCCTACATCGAAGAAAAGATTGTCTCAAAGCTACTTCCACCACTTCCAAAAGGTGCTAGCGAAGAGAAGCAAGCAGAGTACGCTAAGAGCTATGAAAAGATGCTAAATAGGCTAAGAAACGGCGAGCTTGACGAGCTAAGTATCGAGATCGAGGTACAGCAAAACCCGCTTGAAGCTGGCTCAAACGTGCCACCTGACATGGCGCAGATGCAAGAGAGCTTTATAAAGATAATTGGCATCGGTGGCAAAAATATCAAAAAAGAGATGAAGGTAAAAGACGCTAAAAAAGCTCTTCAAAGCGAAGCAAATGATAAAATTTTAGACCTTGAGAGCATAAAAACTGAGGCTTTAAGAAGAGCTGAAAACGAAGGTATCATCTTTATAGACGAGATCGATAAAGTGGCCGTTGGCTCAGGTAGCTCAAACAGGCAAGATCCTAGTAAAGAAGGCGTACAAAGAGATTTACTACCGATCGTTGAGGGCTCAAATGTAAATACTAAATTTGGAAATTTAAAGACAGATCACATTTTGTTTATTGCTGCTGGTGCCTTTCATATAAGCAAACCAAGCGATCTCATCCCTGAGCTTCAAGGCCGTTTTCCACTAAGAGTTGAGCTTGATAGCCTTGATGAAGACGCGCTTTATCAAATTTTAACTCAGCCAAAAAATTCGCTTTTAAAGCAATACATCGCACTTCTTTCAACTGAAAATGTCGAGCTAGAATTTGACGATGAAGCGATAAAAGAGATAGCTAGGATCGCTCACGCAGCAAATGAAAAGATGGAAGACATCGGTGCTAGACGCCTTCATACGGTAATCGAGCGCGTGATAGAAGATATTAGCTTTGAGGCTAGCGAAAAGAGCGGCGAGAAGATAAATGTGACAAAAGAGCTTGTAAAAGAGCGCCTAAAAGACGTGGTCGAGGATCAAGACCTAGCGAGGTATATACTTTGAAATCAGGCTTTGTTAGCATCATAGGACGCACAAATGCTGGCAAAAGCTCGTTTTTAAATGCCTTATTGAACGAAAAGATCGCCATCGTCTCGCATAAACAAAATGCAACTCGCAGAAAGATAAATGGCATAGTTATGAACGGCGAAGATCAAATCATCTTCACCGACACGCCAGGACTTCATGAAAGCAACAAAGCGATAAATCAACTGCTAATTAGCCAAGCGATAAAATCGATGGGAGACTGCGATCTCATCGTATTTTTAGCGCCTATCCATGATGACACAAGTGACTACGAGAAATTTTTAGCCCTAAATCCTGAAAAACCACACATCTTAGTGCTAACAAAAGTCGATGAGAGCTCAAATGCGAAAGTCTTAGAAAAGATCACCCAATATCAAAAATTTCAAGATAAATTTGCAGCTTTGCTTACTTTTAGCACCAAGCAGCCAACCTATAAAAAGCCGCTTCTTGATGAGATTTGCAAGCTTTTGCCAGAGCATGAGTACTTTTACGATCCGGAATTTCTTACTTCAACAAATGAAAAAGAAATTTTTAGGGAATTTATACTAGAAGCGATATATGAAAATTTAAGCGATGAGATCCCATATCTTAGCGATGCAATCATAAAAAGTGTAAAAGAAAAACCTGGCATAACTGAAATTTTTGCAAGTATCATCACTGAGCGTGATATTCATAAGAGTATGATCATCGGTAAAAATGGTGAAACGATAAAACGAATAGGAATTTTTGCAAGAAAGTTAATACAAAATTTAACCGGATCAAAGGTCTTTTTGAAACTCGATGTAATCGTTAAAAAAGGCTGGAGTAAAGAAGAAAAGAGCCTTAATAAAATAATTGGTTATTGATTTTTTATTTTAAAAATATTAAAATACGGCCCAATTAGAGCATTATGAGGTAAATTTTTATGTTAAAGCTTAGAAAGATTAACGATAATCCAATCGTTACTCTAGATCCTTATGAATATGAAGGTTTTAGATTTTCTAATAGCAATGTCGATACGCTAAGTCTTTCAAAGAATATTCTAAAGCGAGACTTTTTTATATCTTATATCGAATACAAAGATATAATAACAGCTACCATAAATATATCAAGAACAATAGATGATGAGGATATTGAAAACAATATCTCGATCAAAATTTACGAAGAACTCTCTCTTGATCCTGCGATTGACTATAAAATAGTTTATTTTGAAAGCAATGTTGAAAAAGAAGACAGAATTTTTAATGTTTTTATTGCTACAAACGAAACGATAAATAAAATTTTTAAAAATATTTCTAAAAGAGTACCTTTTATAGATTATGTCGTTGTAGAGCCGCTTTTATATAGTGCTATATATAAAAAAGGCTTACTTCCTAGCACTCAGAGTGATTGTTTTTTGACATTTAGGGCCGATGAAGCATTTATAAGCATTTATGTAAATGGGGAATACCTTACATCAAGAGGTTTAAGATACACACTAAATTATCTAAAAGATAAATTTATAGAGCAAAGCGGCGAAAGAGTAAGCCTAGAAAGCTTTTTAGACATCCTAAAGACAAGAGGACTTTTAGATAGCAATGAAGAAGGCTTTAGCTACGATCTAAATACTGTTTTTGAGGACTATATATTTTACGTAAATGACACGATAAATGTTGTTAATAGAATCTATAGCATAAATATAAAAAATATCTATATTGACTGCGACTATAAAATAGAGCGTTTTGAGAAATTCATAAATACAAAGCTTGGCACAAATGCTACGAAATTAAATACAAGCACTGTAATAAATTCTAAAAATTTAGCCATTAGCGAACGATATAACATGATGGCTTTGTATGCAAATTTTTATAAAAAAGAGGCCTTTAATGCTGATTTTAACTTCTCAAATTTGCTTAGGCCTGATCCGTTTACAAGAAGAAAAAGCGGTAAATTTATACTGACATGTGCCGCTGCTTTTTGCCTAAGCATGTCCTATCCTCTTTATAATTATATAGCTGGTAGTATTTTAGAGGCAGATTCGCAAAGGCTGAGCGATGAGCTTGATGTGCTTAATGCACAAGCAGCACAAATAAGAAGTACTCTTGAAAGACTAAAAAAAGAGCAAAATGATATAAAAGGATTAACTGACAAAGAGGAAGAGAAGTTAAATTTTAGAAAATGGTTGCTTCAAGAAATTGAAAACAAAAAAGATCATTACGTAATGAAAGGTTTAAATCTTTTTGAAATTACCGATATGATAAACAACAATAGCGTTTTTATAACAAATATTAAAAATAACGATAAAAATTTAACAGTAACTGTTGTTAGTGATAATGAAAAAAGGATTACGCAGCTAATAAAAGATATTAGCAAGATGCCTAAATATTCAGTAAATACAAAAAAAATTAAAGAAGATAGGCAAAACAACGAGTATGAAAGCAATATAAGTATAGAGATTAGACAATGAGACAAGATGTTTTAAGTAAAATAGATAAGTATTTTGACGCAAAAAAACAAAGTGAAACAAATATAATTTTTTTGGGTTCAGCTTTAATTATTATTTATATTGTTTATATGCTTTGCTTTGATCCGTCGCAAGATTTTTATGATGAAAGACTTAATTCGCATACTAAAATTAGCAATGACCTTTCAAGAACAAGAGATTATTTAAGATCGACCAGCTCACCTAGTGGGGATAAAAATTTTAAAATAAATGAAGAGTCAAAAATACTTGAAACGCTTAAAGGCAAATACTCTAGTGTTTTAAAATTTAATGCTCTTTTTGATTCAAAGCTAAAAGAACTATCATTTTTATTATTTAACGATCAAAATTGGGCAAATTTTTTAGACAACATCGTATCTTTAGCAAAGCAAAATAATATAAAAATTTTAGAGTTAAAAAGCGATATAAAAGAGCCAAATTTCCAAAAGATTGAGCAAATTTTAAATATTGACTTGACATTTTTGGGAGGTTTTAAAGATATGCTTTCATATATAAATGGCCTTGAAGAATCGAAGCTAGTAGTTGATCTTCATAAAATGGATGTAAATTCTACCCAAAAAGAGCTTGGCGCTAAGATATCAATATCTGTTTGGGGGATGAAATACTAATGAAAATAAAAATTTTATTGGCTTTTTTATTTTTAAATATTGCTTTTGCTAATCAGCTTCAAGAGGAAATGAACTCTTATGATAAAATTTTTGAAAAAATAAAGGAAAAAAGAAGCGGTCTTAGCGATATTGAGCTTTCTAGTATAAAAAATCCTTTTAAACAAGAACCTATCAAGACGATAACAGATCAAAATTTATCAATTATCACTCAAGCTTCAAAAGGGCTTAGTTTAAAAGCAATTTTATTAAACAAAGCAAATATTGATTCCAAGTGGTATGCTGTCGGTGATATTGTTGATGGTTACAAAATAGCCAACATTACTAGAAATAGTGTTTTTTTAGTAAAAGGCGATGAAAAACAAGAGCTAATTTTAAAAAATGGAAGTAAAAATGTTGAGATTAAGATTAAGTAAAATATTAATAATGGGTGTACTCATTTGCTTGAATATGAATTATGCTAGTGCCAATGAAAGTAGTTGTTTAAGCAAGAATTTTAATATGAAAATTTCAGATGATGTTACGCTAGTAGATGTATTAAATCAGCTTTCAGAGATGTGTAACTTTAGTATTGTTGCAAAGGACACTTATAGTAAAACAGAGCTAAAAGATAAAGTTTTTGGTGTTAATATCAGAAATATGAGTCTTAGCGAAGTTTTCGACCTACTTTTAAGTGAGAAAAATTTAAGCTACGAGTTTTCAAATAATGTATTAAAAATTTCATCTTTAAAAACTCAAATTTTTAAACTAGATTATATAACCTCTATTAGAGAAGGAACTGCTGTCACCCAAGCTTCGGTGGATGCCACTCCATCTGAAATTTCTAGTGGTTCAAGTAGTAGCGATAATTCCCAAGATGATAGTTCCCAAGGCTCAAGCAACCTTATAAAAACTACTGAAAGGTTTGACTTTTGGGAAAAACTAGATGCTGAGCTCAAAGCTATTTTAAATAATAGTAGCGAACATATCACAGCACCTGATCCTATCATAAATCAAAATGCTGGACTTATCACTGTTACGGCCACTCCTTCTCAACTTAAGCGTGTCGAGAAATATATAGATGAAATGCAAAAAAGACTAAAAAAACAAGTAATTATTGATGTTTCTATTATCTCAGTTGAGTTAAATAATGAATACAAACAAGGCGTTGATTGGAGTAAATTTGAACTTGGATTTAATACATACATTGGTAATTCAAGAAACAATCCGAGCTCAAGTGCAACTTGGACAAATAAAGGCAATAGCCTAAGCGATGGATTTGGACGTACATTAAATATCGCAGCTAATTTAAATTTTAGCCTTGATGGAATGATAAATTTTCTTGAAACAAATGGAAAGACAAAGGTTATATCAAGTCCAAAAGTAACAACACTTAATAATCAGCAAGCGCTAATCTCAGTTGGTGATAACATAAACTACCGTGTTCAACAAAAGACTGACAATGGAAACAGCAATAGCGATAGGTTGACAACCACTTACAAACAATACTCTGTTTTTATAGGCATATTATTAAATTTACTACCAGAAGTCTCTGATAATAATAAAATCATGCTTCGAATCAATCCATCGCTTAGTAACTTTAAATACGCTGAAGACGACACAAGACAAAATGCGTTAAGAGAGATTGCTCCAGATACAGTGCAAAAGAAGCTTTCAACCGTTGTTCAAGTTGATAGCGGTGATACTATTATTCTTGGTGGATTAATAGGCCAGACAAAGGGTAAAAATAATACTTCTGTGCCTCTTCTTTCTGACATCCCACTTATAGGTGGCGTCTTTAAAAGTACAAGAGACAATATAAAAACAACAGAGCTTATCTTTGTCATCACTCCTCATGTAGTTGATTTTGACAAAAAAAAGCCACTTAATCAATCATTAAAAGACTTAGGTTTTTCTAAAACGATCTATGAATAATAAGAATATTTATACAGATATAAAAGATATCTTTATCAACGAAGACGAAGTAGCTGATTTTGTTAATCTAGATAACTCAATCACTTGTTACAATAAGATCGTCTCGGCTCTAAAAAAGCCATTAAAGCTTATACTTTTTTATGGCAAGCCTGGCAGTGGAAAGACTTTTTTGTTAAACAAGATAGCCTCTGATCTTCAAAAGGATAAAAAATTAATTTTTTTCCCGCATCCTTTTTTTAGCGAGGCTACATTTATAGAAGCTCTTTGTGAAGATATATACGGAAATAAACTTGATAATATAAATAATTTTGAAAGTTTTGTCGCACACTACTCAAAAGAATTTAAAAATAAAGATGAAATTTTACAAAACCAAATAGTTGTCATCTTGGATGAAGCGCAACTTTATCCTACTGAATTGATCGAAAAAATAAGGCTGATGGCCGATACAAGATTATTTAAATTTCTATTTACGATTCATAAAACTGAAAATGAAGATGTGTTAGCAAAAGACTATTTTCAAACTAGAATTTGGGAGAGTATAGAGCTTGGAAGTGCAAACACGAATGAAATCATAGTCTATTTGCAAAGAAAAATAGGACAAAAAGGCTACGATAAATACCTAAATTTTCATAAAAAAGACTATGACAAAGCCTATGAGCTTTGTTGCGGAAATCTACGCACACTAAATAAAATTATGTATAAATTTTATGAAATTTGTGAATATTACGAACAAAACCAGCCATCAAAATTAAGTAGCGAGGACGCAAATATTAAAATTTTAACAATGTCTGCACTTGATACAGGAATAATTCATGCTTGAATTACAAGAAATTCAAAGGTTAGAAAAGCTCTATGAAGAGTACGAAAAAAAGAATAAAAATAGCTTTTTAAAATTGTTATCACATAAAAAGCTAGGCCTTTTAATAATTATGATCTTGCTAATCGCTTTTATTTTTGGTGCTTTTTTATTTTTCTCAAATGCTAAAAACAAAAAAGAGACAACCAATACTCCAACTTTAGTTGAGAAAAATTTGACGATACAAAAAGATATAAAAGAAAAGAACACAACCTTTACTGAAACTAATGTCAGTAAAAATATTTTAGAAGATGGCAAACAAAAAAGTGAGCAGGCAAAAGAGAGATTTGAATCAGATAAAAAACAAGATGAGCTCGCTGAGAAAATAGCTAAAAAGCTAGAACAATCCATAAAGCTAAATGAAGATAATAAAGAGCAGGCATCAGATAAAAAACAAAGAAATGGTGGCGGTTGGCTAAAGCTAAATTTACCAACTGAAAATGAAAATATACAAAATGGGCAGCCTCTACCAAATGAAGAGATAATAGAATTAGAACCAAAGACAAAGCCAAAAATTGATATTCAAATTTCAAGTGAAAATAATGAAATTTCTATGCTAAAAGAAGATTTTAATAAAAATAAAAATCCAGAAATCGCCCTTAAAATAGCAAGAAAATGCTATCAAGATAAAAGATACAGTGACACTATAAAATGGGCACTATCGGCAAATAATTTAGATAGTAGCATTGAGGAGTCTTGGGTTATGTTTGCTAAGGCAAAATATATGCTAAAACAAAAAGATGACGCATTGCGTGCATTAGAAGAATATAATAAAAATAAAAATAAGCTAGAAATAAATGAGCTAATAAATAAGATAAAAAGTGATACGTTGTGAAATTTTTGCTTGTTATATTTTTATCATTAAATGCCTTTGCGCTTGGGGCGGCTGATATTAAAAGTTATTTTGAAAAAGCTGAATATTCTAAAATTTGTAATCAAAAAATACAAGATCTTTTAAAAGATTCACAAAATGAAGAATTTCTTAATATCTTTGGCATATCTTGTTTAAAAACAAATGATATAGATAGGCTTGCTCTTCCAGCAAGCAAACTATCAAAAACACAAAGTTCAAGAGAGAATGCAGCATATTTTGCTGATATATTGCTTAAAAAAAAGCTATTGCTTCATGCTATCTTGGATGGGGCTGATATAAGCTATATTAGGCTTCCAAAGAGCGATTATATTCTTTCATTTATATTTGATAAATTTGTCAAAAAAGAATACATTGAGGAGCTTGGTGTATTCATTTTTGAAGAGCCAAATTCAGATACAAGATATGAGCTTAGTGCAATCGTTGGCTCAAATTTTGCAAAAATGATTTTAAAAATTTTTAAAAATGACGATCTTACTTCGCAGATTGAGTATAGATAAAGAGAAGAGATGAATAATTTAGAAAATTTAACGCTAAAAACATTAGAGCAACTTAATAAACTAAATGATGAGCAAATTTTAAAGATTATAGAGATAAAAAAGATAAATAAAAAAAGTCTTTTGGCTATTTTGCTTGAAGAAGATATGCTAGAAGAAGAGATTTTTTTTGAAATTCTATCTGATATTTATAGAAGAGGACACACTGACATTGATGAAATTTCAACTAGCCTTCAGATAGATCAAAAGCGCTTCATTCAATATGTATGTGATAAATTTAAAATCACATTTTTTGACCTTGATGATATAGATATCGACTACCGTATCAGTGAAAAGCTGAGCACCTCGCAGCTAAAATCATATAATTCCATCCCAGTAAAAGAAGACGAGATAAGCGTTTATGTAGCTTTTAAAAATCCTTTTGACGTGATCATTCAGGATAAAGTTCAAAATTTATTTAACAGAAAGCTATTAAAAGTAGCTTGCGCCGATCCAGCCCAGATAGAAAAATACATAAACAAAATAGCTCTTAATGAAAGCATTAAAGACGTTATTACAGAGATCAGAAAAGAGCTTTCAAGCTCTAGTAGTCAAGGGCAAAGCACAGAAAGCTCTGGAATTTTAAAGCTAATTGAGATAATTTTAAAAACATCTATTCAAAGCAGAGCAAGCGATATTCACATCGAGCCAACCGAGACAAACTGTATCGTAAGAAGCAGAATAGATGGCATGCTAAGTGAGACATTTATATTTGATAAAGATATCTATCCGCCGATGGTAAGCCGAATGAAGCTACTTTCAAATATGGATATCGCGGAGCGCCGCCGCCCACAAGATGGTAGATTTTCAGCTCAAATTTTAGATAAAGAGTACGATTTCCGTATCTCTACACTACCTATTTTAAACGGCGAAAGCATAGTTTTAAGAATTTTGGACAAATCAAAAGTTATCATAAACATTGAAGACCTCGGTATGCATCCAGATAACTTTGCTAAATTTAAAAAGAGCATGAAAGCACCTTACGGCATCATCCTAGTTACTGGTCCGACAGGATCAGGAAAAACGACTACACTTTATGGTGCATTAAATGACATAAAAAGTGTAAAAACTAAGATTATTACCGTTGAAGATCCGGTCGAGTATCAGCTAAATATGATCCAACAAGTACATGTAAATGAGAAGGCTGGGCTTACTTTTATATCAGCTCTTCGCTCTATTTTAAGGCAAGATCCAGATATTATCATGATAGGTGAGATCAGAGATCAAGAGACGCTTAGGATCGCAATTCAAGCGGCACTAACTGGTCACTTGGTTTTTTCTACACTTCATACAAACGACGCTATTAGCGCTTTACCTCGTATGGTTGATATGGGTATTGAGCCATATCTAGTAAGTGGCGCACTAGTTTGCATCGAGGCTCAAAGGCTTGTAAGAAAGCTTTGTCCGTATTGCAAACAAAAAGTCACGCTATCTCAAAAAGCTCTTGACGAGATTAAGAAATTTCTTCCTGAAGATTATCAATTTTATAAAAGCATAGGTTGCCAACACTGCTCACAAACTGGATATCTAGGGCGTGAAATGATAAGCGAAATATTATCTATCAGCGATCATATAGCAAGTATCGTAGCAAATAACGCTTCAAAAGAAGAGCTTAAAAAGGCCGCCTATGACGAAGGCTTTATAGATATGTTCCATGATGGCGTTATACGCGCGGCAAATGGTGTAACAACAATCGAAGAAGTATATAGAGTTGCCAAGATATGAAATTTTACGAAATAGAATATATAAAAGATGGCAAACGCCAAAAGATGAGCCTAAAGGCCAATAGCAAAAATGATGTTAAAAATCGCGCAAATATTCAAGGCATGATAGTAAAGATCAAAGAAACTCAGGTTTCAAGTATCAACAATGATTTTTTGGACTTGCAAGAAAAATTTAACAAAATATTCTCTTCTTCAAAAGTAAAAATTCCAGCTCTAGTCGCTACCATAAGGCAACTTAGCGTTATGACTAATGCTGGTATATCAATACATGATGGCATAAAAGAGACAGCAAATGCTACTGAGGATAAAAGGCTAAAAACAATATTTCAAACGCTAGATGAAGACCTAAATCAAGGTGCAAGTTTAACTCAAAGTATAGAAAATTTTCAAGAAGAGCTAGGCGATGTCACTGTCGCTATGGTAAGGCTTGGAGAGAGCACTGGTAATATGGCTGATGCATTATCAAAGCTAGCTTCTATCTTGCAAGAAGTCTGGGATAACCAACAAAAATTTAAAAAAGCTATAAGGTATCCAATAACCGTAATATGCTCTATAATTTTGGCTTTTATTGTTCTTATGACATCAGTTGTTCCACAATTTCGAGAAATTTTTAGCCAGCTTAATGCCGATCTCCCACTTCCTACTAAAATTTTACTAAATATTGAATACATAATGAGCAATTACGGCATATATATAATAGTTATTCTTGTTGCATTTGCTTTTTTGCTAAAAAGGCAATATTCAAATGATGAAAATTTTAGGGATAAGGTCGATAAATATCTACTAAAAGTCTATCTTGTGGGCAAGATAATATTTTTTGCAAATATGAGTAGATTTAATCTAATCTTTACAGAGCTTGTTCGCGCGGGACTTCCTATCGCTGATGCGCTAGATACTGCCGTTGTAACTGTTTCAAATCAAGATATAAGAAATAAGCTAACTGCTGTAAAAGTACTGGTTGGCCGTGGCATAAGCTTAACCGAGGCCTTTAGGCAAACTGGACTTTATGAGGGCATGCTTATACAAATGATAGGTGCTGGCGAACAAAGTGGTAGCTTAGATGACATGACACAAAAAGTTACTGATTATTATAGAGTGAAATTTAATGATATTATTGATAATATTTCAAACTATATTGAGCCGATACTACTAATATTTATCGCAGCTATGGTGCTTTTGCTCGCCCTTGGTATATTTATGCCAATGTGGGATATGGCAAAAGCTGTTAAAAATTAAATCAACATTTAAAGGAGTAAAATGCCTATAGAAAGAGAATATGGCGTTGATGAGAACGCATTTTTAGTTTCAAAAACGGATACAAAAGGAAGGATCACTTATTGCAACGAGCCTTTTTTAAATATCGTAGGAGTAAAACAAGGTGATCTCTTGGGAAAACCGCACAATATAATAAGACACACTGATATGCCAAGAGTTATTTTCAAGCTACTTTGGGAACGCATACAAAATAAAGAGGAAATTTTTGCCTTTATTAAAAATAAAACTCTCAATGGTGGATTTTACTGGGTATTTGGCAATATCACAGCCTCGCTTGATCAGCAAGATAATATCGTTGGATACTATTCTGTTAGACGTAAGCCAAATGCAAAAGCAATAGAGATCATAAAACCACTTTATGCAAAATTACTTGAGCTAGAACGAGATGGCGGTATTGAAGCATCTAAAAAATATTTATTTAAATTTTTGGAAGAAAAATCAACAAGCTATGATGAATTTATAAACAACTTGCAAAGGTTCTAGATATGTTTAAGAAAAAATCAAATGCAATAAATGAGATTTTAAGTGTTGTCAAATCGGCAAGCAATGGCATACTAGAGCCTCGCATTGTAAATGTTGGAGAAAAGGACGAGATGTATGAAGTCGCCCTTGGCATAAATGATTTATTAGATCAAGTTGAGGCGCTTCAACGTGAAATTTCAACCTCAGTCCAAGCTGCACAAAACTCGAAAACATATAGAAATATATTTGTAGAAGGGTTTAGGGGTTTATTTAAACGAAATGCCATATCTATGAGCAAGGGTGTCACAGGCATAAAAGACGGCCAAAAAAGCAAGGTTAGAGGTCTTCTATCAAGCGAGCTTTACAAACTTGGAAACGGCATAAATGGTATAAATTATGTAAGAGATGATCTAAATGAAAGTATCAAAAATTTAAGCCAGACGGCAACAGATGCTAGACAAACTGCACAAATAGCAAGAGAAAATATGTCAAACATCGTCGAACTTAGTCAAAACATGGGAGAGCTTGATGGTCTAGTACAAAGCTGCTCAAATGCTACTGGTATGCTAAACACTAGGGCTTCTGAAATAAGCTCTGTTTTAAATTTAATAAAAGATATTGCCGATCAAACAAATCTGCTTGCCCTTAATGCCGCCATTGAAGCTGCCCGCGCAGGAGAGCACGGACGTGGTTTTGCGGTAGTCGCTGATGAGGTAAGAAAGCTAGCTGAAAACACACAAAAAGCCGCAAGCGATATAGAGGTCAATATAAAAACACTTCAGCAAGAGGTAAATGATATCGATGAAAATTCTAAAAAAATCGATGGAATTTCTAAGCTAACAACACAAAATGTAGAAAATTTCAAAAAGGTATTGAGCGAGTTTAATGCAAACGCACAAAATACTGCTCAAACATCAAAATATGTCGAAAATAAAACCTTTGCTATAATCGCAAAAATTTCGCAAATCGCTTACAAAACCAAAGTGTACTCTGATCTTATAAACGAACAAGGATACAGCGAGGAAATACGTGATTTAGCGCAAAGTCTGCTAGATTGGTATGAGAACGAGAGTATAAGCGAACACAAGCAAAATAAAAATTTTGATAAGTCAAAAGAGCTTACATCGTCGCTAAATAATGAAATCAAACTCTTGCTCGAGAAGTCAGCCTCTGGCTACAACGAACAAAATTTGAATTATTTTGTTGATAAGTCTAAGAAAATAGAAGATCTAAGCGAGCAAATTTTTACTTCATATAACGAAATTTTTAAAGATAAAAACTAAAGTGTTAAATTATCTTTGATGTTTTTTGGGGTGGTCAAAAAATAACGCTTTTGCACCACCCTCTTTTAACTCACTAAAATTACATCCAAACTCAACACAAAATATTCCAGAAGTTGGGATATTGTCTATTGATGAATCGCTTAAATACTCGCAAATTTCAGTTATGCTTGGATTGTGCGTGATGATAAAAATTTCATCCAAACTCTCATCTATATTTTTGACAAATTTTAAAAGATCTTCAAAGCTTATATCATAAAGTTCATCTATAAGACTGGTCTCTTCTTTAAATTTTAAAGTTTTAGTGATAATCTTTGCCGTTTGCTCGCACCTTTTAGCACTGCTTGAAAAGATGGCTCCTGGCATCACATCATACATTTTTAGTCTATTTGCCATAAATTTAGCGTCTTCTTTGCCTTTTTGACTAAGCTCCCTTAAGGCATCTTTAGCTCCGTCCTTATTCTCATCAACCGCTTTTGAATGTCTTATGAAATAAATTTTACTCACTATCTCTCCTTTGAGAAATTCTTTATCAAGCAAAGCTCTTCTTTGCTAAATCCAGCTTTTAAGCGATCTTGCTCATTGATCTCTCTAACATTTTTAAATGAATTTGGATATAAACTTAAGATAATGCCAAAGTAGCTATTTTCGTCAATGCCCTCTTTTTTACAGGCAAATTTAAACCACTTATCGCCCTTATAAACGTGAGAAACTTCCTCTTTTAATATGACTTTTAGACACTCAATGAGCTCTTCATTTCCGCCCTCACCTTCAAGCCTTTTTATAATATGAGCGTTTGCATCAAGGCCGTTTGCCTCCATATATCTTGGCAGTAGCGCCATACGGCTAGTTAGACTATCTGAAGTCTTTTGAAGTGCGATAAAAAGCCCATCATGCACACTTAGCTCGCCGTATCTACCGCCTTGTTTTAAGAGTAAATTTTCTATCATGCAAAAGTGCCTGATCTCATCTTCAGCCACTTCTAGCCAGTCTTCATAAAATTCTCTTGGCAAATTTCTAAATCTATAACAAGCATCAAGCGCGATGTCAATAGCACTAAATTCAATATGAGCTACCGAATGGATAAAATTTAAATTTTTATCCTTTGGCTTTATTCTTTTGTTTAGCTCTTTCATGCTAACTACTTCACAAAATTTTGCATAGCTTGGCGTTATTAGCTCATTTGGTTTAGAGCTTTCACAAAAATTTATATTAAAATCTCGTTTAAATTTCTCATAAAATAGCTCAAATTTTAAAAATTTAAGCCCAATCTCGCCTTCATTTAAAATTCCCCAAATTTCATCAAAAAAATTCATATTTTCTCTTTATTTAAATCTGCATTTACAAGTGTAAATTTATATAAATAATGCTTAAAATTTGAGCCTAGTATTTGTTTTAAAAGGTTTTTAGTAAAAATTTCTGATTTATTTTGCTTTGCCATATCCAGCAAATCTATTTGCTGCCAAGCAACTTGAGTTTGAACATCTTACAAGGTAGCTATTTATCTCTTGATTTCCTTTTAGATGCACATTTTTTTGTTTTAGATTCATATAGCTATGAATTATCTTTCCGCCAGAATTATGTA
Organism: Campylobacter concisus; assembly: GCF_015229955.1. Lineage (NCBI taxonomy): Bacteria > Pseudomonadati > Campylobacterota > Epsilonproteobacteria > Campylobacterales > Campylobacteraceae > Campylobacter > Campylobacter concisus. The sequence goes on along the minus strand of NZ_JAAKYZ010000001.1, from coordinate 660,778 downwards.
TAAATTTTACTGTCTCATCGCCAAGCACAGCCGTAACTATGCCAACATGAGTGATATTTTTCTTATCTTTATTTTTTTGAACACCCTTTCCAAGAGTATTTGAGAAAAATACAAGATCACCTATTTTTGGATTTTTATGAGTAATTAAATTCTTACTTTCATAAAAATTATAGATCGCTTTTGACTTTCTACCGCCATTATCGTAGTAGCGATTTATTGTCTTTTCATCAAAATACATATTTTGATACTTTGCATTTACGATAGAAACAAATCCTGAACAATCGCCGCCAGCTCTTGTATTTAGGTATTTTTTAAAAAAAGAACCAAATTTTTTATCTTCTCTATCATTATCTTCATCTATGATTTCACCAATCATTTGCTCGCTAAAATCAACGCTTGAAGTTACGGTTTGATTTGTTTCATTTTGCGGAGTTGTCGGTTGATTAGAGGTAAAAGAACAACCTGTAAAAAATATAATGCTAAATATAAAAAAGATTTTTTTATTTATTAAATTTGACATATTTATATCCAAAATTTTAGTGTTTGCAATTTTAACTTTTAAACGTAAATGAACCGGAAATAGTGCTTTGCTTTCTTTATTCTAAGTTAAAAAGCAATATAATATCGGCAAAAAACATATTTTCTTAAGGCAAAAAAACAATGATGCACTATTTAAAGATAAAAGGAAATGCCAAATTAAGTGGCGAAGTAAAAATAAGCGGTGCCAAAAATGCTGCTCTACCGATCATCGCCCTAACCTTACTTGCAAAAAAAAGTGTAAATTTAACAAATATCCCAAATGTCGCTGATATAAAAACGCTTTGTCAACTGCTAACCAACCTAGGAGCAAAGTGTGAATTTAAAGATAAAAATTCACTAAGCATAGATACAAGTGGTGTAAGCTCGACGACTGCAAATTATGATATCGTTAGAAAGATGAGAGCATCAATCTTAACTCTTGGACCGCTTCTTGCACGTTTTGGCCACTGTGAAGTGAGCCTACCTGGAGGATGTGCGATCGGACAAAGACCTATCGATCTGCATCTAAATGCGCTTGAAAAAATGGGAGCAAATATCGAAATAAAGCAAGGCTACGTCGTCGCAACAGCACCAAATGGCCTAAAAGGCGCAAAGATTGTTTTTGATAAGATCACCGTAACTGGCAGCGAAAATATCATCATGGCTGCAGCTCTAGCGCACGGTACAACAGAGCTTTTTAACGTAGCGCTTGAGCCTGAAGTGGTGCAAATTTGTGAAATTTTGGCTAAGAGTGGCGTTAAAATAGAAGGCATCGGCACAAGTGAACTAAAGATAACTGGAAGCGGCCAAAAATTGCTTGAAATTTGCGATATCGAGGTCATCCCTGATAGGATAGAAGCTGGCACATACCTTTGTGCTGGAGCTATAACAAATAGCAAAATTTCAGTCACAAAGGCAAATGCATCCCATATGACGGCTATTTTAAATAAATTTGAAGAGATGGGCTTTGGTATCAAAGTAGACGGTGATAAGATCACGATATTGCCAGCAAAAGAGATAAAACCAGTAGAGATAAGAACCACTGAGTATCCGGGCTTTCCAACAGATATGCAAGCTCAATTTATGGCGCTTTGCCTTGCGGCAAATGGCGTTAGCACGATAGATGAGAGACTTTTTGAAAACCGCTTTATGCATGTTAGTGAGCTGGCTAGAATGGGAGCAGACATTAAATTAAATGGGCATATCGCAAGCGTTTATGCACCAGCTAAGCTAAATGCAGCCGATGTGATGGCGACAGATCTTAGAGCTAGCTCAGCACTGATACTAGCTGCTCTTATAGCAAATGGCGAAAGCTTGGTACATAGAATTTATCACCTTGATAGAGGATATGAAAATTTAGAAGAGAAATTTCAAGGCCTTGGTGCAAATATTACTAGGCTTGAGGAGTAAAAATGCTGCTAAATGATGCATTAGATGCGCTTAAATCTAAATTTAAATTAAAAATAGATAGTGAAATTTTGCCTATCAATATGGCTCTTGGTAAAACATTGGCAAATGATGTAGTGGCAGTAAAAGACTTGCCATGTTTTGATAACTCTGCGCTTGATGGCTTTGCTGTGAAATTTGAAGATAAAGATAAGTCATATAAAATAGTTGCAAGTGCCTTTGCAGGCGATAAAGAGCAGCTAAGCATTGGCAAAAATGAGTGCGTTAAGATAATGACTGGTGCGAAGATGCCAAAGGGTGCTGACACAATCATAAAGATTGAAGATTGTGTAGTTGATGGAAATTTTATAAAAGTACCAAATAATCTTAAAAAAGGTGATGGGTATCGCTTTAAAGGTGAAGAGGTAAAGATTGGTGAAATTTTGCTAAAAAGTGGCGAGGTCTTAAACACTAGAGGCATAATGATGCTAGCAGCACAGGGCATAAGTTTTATAAATGTAAAAAAACAGCCTAGCATTGGAATTTATTCAAGTGGAAACGAGATCATCGAGCCTTGGCAAAGAGCGAGCGAGGATGAAATTTACAATGCAAATGCCTTTGGCATCGCTGCACTTTTAAGTTCTATTGGGCAAGATAGCTCATATCTTGGCATCATAAAAGATAATTTAGATGCTGTAAAGCAGGCGTTTTTAAATGCCGTAAACTACGACATCGTTATCTGCTCTGGCGGAGCAAGCGCTGGTGAGGCTGACTTTATGAAAATGGCTCTAAGCGAGCTTGGATACAATGAAATTTTTTCACATATTGATATAAGACCTGGCAAACCTTGCAAGGCTTATGAAAAAGATGGCAAACTTATTTTTGTCCTTCCTGGAAATCCAATAGCAGCTTATGTTTGCATGATGATGCTTGTTTTGCCTCTTTTAAAAGAGGATTGCTTTGTGATACAAAATGCTACAAATGCGCAAAATTTAAAGGTAAAATCAGGTAGGATCAATGCCATTTTTGGAAATATTGAAAATGATAAATTTATAGCAACAAATGGTGGAAAATACGGCTCTGGCATGATAGATCATATTTTAAAAAGCACTTTTATGTTTTTAACTAGCCCAGATCAAAGCGAAATTTTGCAAAATAGTGAAATTTCTCTTATAAAACTTCCATAAAATCTTGACAAATGAAAAACAATCTGATAGAATGCGGACTTCATTTTAACTGCGGGAATAGCTCAGGGGTAGAGCACAACCTTGCCAAGGTTGGGGTCGCGAGTTCGAATCTCGTTTCCCGCTCCATCTTTTTTATACTCATTTTTTTATTTTCCACAAAACTTTTTGCAAATGAAGTCAACATCTATCCGATGTATTGCGTTCTAAATGATCAAATTTCACTTAGTACTTTTGGCTTTGAAGGCGAAGACAATGAAATTTTAAACTTAGAGGGCAAAAGGGCTGCCAAGATAGATAGCAAAAGACTATATGAAATTCTAACAGCAAATTTTAAAACATATAAAGATAAAAGCGGTGGAAGCGTTGCTTTTGTGAAAAACTGCTCTATTATGGATGAGATTCAAATGCAATTTTTAAGATCAATTAGCGATGAATATCCTGGTATCAGTATAAGCGATCTTAGCATCAGTCCACAAAATAAGCTTCCAGCAAATTTCAAAGAGCTCGTCCTAAAAAATATCTTTTTAGGTGATCAAAATAGTCAAAAAGGTACATTTAGAGCTTCATTTGAGGATATTGATCTGAGTCTAAAAAGTATCTATTTTAAATTTAGCTTTAACGCTAAGATGCCAGCCTTCATAGCAATAAATTCAATGAATACAAACCATATTTTAAGCCTACTTGACTATCAGCCAACGATGATTGAGTTTGGCAAATGGCCAAAAGATGCACTTTCTAACTCAAACAGCTTAGCTCTTATAACAAAAGTGCAGATAAAAAGCGGTGAAATTTTAACCAAGCGTCAGTTTAACGCCATAAATTTAGTAAAAAAAGGTCAAATGTTAAATGCAGTTTTGAGCGAGGATGGCGTTAAGATAATAGCTGAAGTAAAGGCACTTGAGGATGGAAATTTAGGTGATATGATAAAGATAAGAACAAAAGATAATAAAATTTTACAGGCCACAGTTTCAGGCAAAGATGAGGCAGTGATAAGATGAAAAAGATAGTATTTGCAGCCACTGGAGCAAGTGGGGCTGGACTCTTTTTAAAGCTTGTCAAGGCTGCCAAAGATAGTTGCGAGGCGCACGTCATAGTTAGTAAAAATGCCATGAAGGTTTTGGAGGCTGAAGAAAATTTGAAGCTAAATTTAAATGATCTTGGCGTAAAAATTTATGATGATTTGGATCTTGGCGCAGGCCCAGCTTCTGGCTCGTTTGGCACGGATGCCATGATTATAGCACCCTGCTCTACCAACACGCTAGCAAAAGTTGCAAACGGCATAAGCGACACGCTCATCACAAGGGCCGCAAGTGTCGCGCTAAAGGAGAGGCAAACCCTAGTTTTGGGGGTTAGAGAGATGCCGTTTTCCACTATCGCGCTTTCTCAGATGCAGCTGCTCTCATCTCTTGGGGCCATCATCGCGCCCCCAGTTTTAGGCTACTATGCGGGCATAAAGAGCCTTCTTGATACGGAGAATTTCATCATTGGCAAGTGGCTTGATGCCTTAAAAATCGAAAATAATCTTTACAAAAGGTGGCAAATTTGAAAAAATCTTGCATCTATCCAGGGACTTTTGATCCGATCACAAACGGCCATTTAGACGTCATCATAAGGGCTACAAAAATTTTTGACAAGGTAATCGTAGCAGTTGCTAAAAGTGACAGCAAACAGCCGATGTTTGCACATGAAAAGCGTATAGAAATGGCAAAAGAGGCAGTTTGTGAGCTAAAAAACGTAAGCGTTCTTGGCTTTGATAACTTGCTTGTTGATTTTGCTAAATCGCACGGCATAAACACCGTTATCAGGGGACTCCGCGCGGTTAGCGACTTTGAGTATGAGCTACAAATCGGCTACGCAAACGCTGCACTTTGGGACGAATTTGAGACGGTTTATCTTATGCCAAGCTTAAATAACGCCTTCATCTCAAGCTCGATCGTCCGCTCAGTCCTGCGCCACGACGGCGACGTGAGCAACCTAGTGCCAGCAAAAATTCTTAAAAATTTAAAGGCGTAAAATGTATGTTTTGTTTGAAGGCATTGACGGCGTTGGCAAGAGCACGCAGATAGAAATTTTAGCTTCTAAATTTAGCGATGCCATCGTCACAAAAGAGCCTGGTGGCACGCAACTTGGTGAAAATTTACGTGAAATTTTACTAAGCTCAAGCATAAAAATAGGCAAAAGGGCTGAAATTTTACTCTTTTTAGCTGATAGAGCTGAGCATTTTGAAAAGCTGGTCGCTCCAAATTTAAGTAGGCTCATTTTAAGCGACAGAGGCTTTATCTCGGGCGTCGCCTACGCTTTGGCAAATGATGAAAGCTTAGATGAAAACGTGCTTTTAGAGCTTAATAAATTTGCACTAAATGATAAATTTGCAGATAAGATCATCTTTTTTGAAGCAAGCCATGAGCTTATAAGCTCGCGTCTAAAAAATAGAGGCACAAGCGATAAGATCGAGGCTCGCGGGCTAGAGTATCTTTTAAAAGTGCAAAGTTTGATGAAGCAAATTCTCATCAAAAATGACTATGAAACGCTTTTTATAGACGCATCTAAAAGCATAGAGCTAATTTCAAAAGAGATAGAAAATTTTATAAATTTTAAGTAAAATCACAAAAAAATAAAAAGGATAATGCGATGATAACGGCACTTCGTGGCATGAAAGATATGCTTCCAGCTCGCGCAAAACTTTACGCACAGATAATCAAAACCTGCGAGGAAGTCGCAAAAAACTACGGATATGAGCAAATTTTGACCCCGCACCTTGAGGAGACGGCGCTTTTTAAAAGAAGTGTCGGCGAGAGCAGTGACATCGTGGGCAAAGAGATGTATCAGTTTGAAGACAAAGGCGGAAACGACGTTTGCTTGCGTCCTGAAGGCACGGCTGGCGTCGTTAGAGCGTTTATCGAGGCAAAACTTGACAGGGCAAATGTAACAAAACGTTGCTTTTATCACGGCTCGATGTTTCGCTACGAGCGCCCACAAAAAGGCCGCTTGAGAGAGTTTCACCAGTTTGGCTGTGAGTGCTTTGGCGAGGGTAGCGTCTATGAGGATGCGAGCATTATCTTGATGGTGAGCGAAATTTTTAATAGGCTAAATATAAAAACAACCCTAAAAATAAACTCGCTTGGCGACGAGAGCTCGATGAAGTCTTACAAAGAAAAACTCGTCAAATTTTTAGATGAAAATGACGATAAAATTTGCGAGGACTGCAAAAGACGCAAGCTTTTAAACCCTATCCGCGTGCTTGACTGCAAGGTCGAGAGCTGCCAAGAAATTTATAAAAACGCTCCAGTTATCACCGATAGCTTAAGCGATGAGGCGCAAGCCGATTTTGCAAAATTGCAAGAAATTTTAACGGCAAATGGCGTTAAATTTGAGATAGACACTAAGCTCGTTCGTGGGCTAGATTATTACTGCAAGACGGCGTTTGAGTTTATCAGCAACGAGATCGGCTCACAAAGCGCGGTCGCTGGCGGAGGCAGATACGATAGGCTCGTTGAATATCTTGGCGGTAGAGCAAGTTATGGCGTTGGCTTTGCGATGGGCGTTGAGAGGATAATGGAAATTTTAGGCGAAGCTGTGGATGAGCGAAACGGAGTTTATCTTTGTGCGCTTGATGCGACGAATGTTGATTTTATCTATAATCTTGGCTCAAAACTTCGCAAAAAATATCAGGTTGAAATTTCTTATGAAGCTAAAAAACTTCAAAAACATCTGCAAAATGCCGACAATAAAAATGCAAAAATTTTCCTTTGCGTGGGCGAAAATGAGATGAAAGAGAATAAAATTTGGTATAAAAATTTAGAGACCAAAGACGAAAAAACGATAAATTTAGATGAGCTTGAAAAGGAGCTGGGATGAATGATTTTGGACTTAGCATTTGGGGCAATTCAAATTTTGTGATAGAAGATGGCAAAGTCTGCATAAACGAAGCTAGCAAGCCAGCGATCATCGACATCGTAAAAGAGATAAGAGACGATGGCTACAGAGGGCCGCTACTACTTCGCTTTCCGCACCTTATCCAAAAACAGATCGAGCAGATCCACGCAAGCTTTGCAAAAGCAAAGAAAGAATTTGCCTACAAAGGCAGCTTTAATGCCGTCTTTCCGCTTAAGGTCAATCAATATCCAGGCTTTGTAAAAAACCTAGTTCGCCTTGGCAGGCCCTACAACTACGGCCTTGAGGCTGGTAGTAAGGCTGAGCTACTTTTAACTATGGCTTACAATAACGAAAAAGCTCCAATAACCGTAAATGGCTTTAAAGATAAAGAGATGATAAACATAGGCTTTATCGCTGCTGAGATGGGGCATAACATTACACTAACGATCGAGGGCTTAAACGAGCTTGAAGCGATAATCGCCATCGCAAAAGAGCGTTTTAAACCAAAACCAAAGATCGGACTTAGGGTAAGACTGCACTCGACAGGCTCAGGACTTTGGGCAAAAAGTGGAGGCATACACTCTAAATTTGGTCTAACATCAACCGAGCTAATAGAAGCTGTAAAGATGCTAAAAAAGGCAAATTTACTTGAAAACTTCACGATGATACACTTTCACATCGGCTCTCAAATAAGCGAGATCCACCCACTCAAAAAAGCACTCATCGAGGCTGGCAACATCTACGCTGAGCTTAGAAAAATGGGCGCCTCAAATTTAAAAGCTATAAATTTAGGTGGAGGCCTTGCTATCGAGTACTCGCAGTTTAAAGAAGAGAGCAGCAGAAACTATACGCTAAACGAATACGCAAACGACGTTGTTTATATGCTTAAAACCATAAGCGAGCAAAAAAAGGAGATCGAGCCAGATATTTTCATCGAGTCAGGTCGCTACATCGCCGCTTCTCACGCACTTTTGGTTGCTCCTGTGCTTGAGCTATTTTCTCAAGAATACACCGAAGAGAAGCTAAATTTAAAGAAAAACAATCCAAATTTAATAACCGAGCTAGTTGATCTTTATAAATCAATCAAGCCTTCAAACGCCCTAGAGTACCTGCACGACGCCATCCACCACACCGAGAGCATCCTCACGCTCTTTGATCTAGGCTATGTCGATCTGCAAGATAGATCAAACGCAGAGGTTCTTTTAAGGCTCATTAGCAAAAAGGCTGTCGTGATGCTTGGCAACAAAAGCAACTCAAGCGATCTAACTAAAATTCAAAAAGAGGTTCAAGAGAGATACCTACTAAATTTCTCGATCTTTCAAAGCTTGCCAGACTTTTGGGGTCTAAAGCAAAATTTCCCTATCATGCCGCTTGACAGGCTAGATGAGCGCCCTACCCTGCCAGCTTCGATCTGGGATATCACTTGTGATAGTGACGGCGAGATCAGCTATGATGACGAGAAAAACCCACTACTTTTGCACGACGTGGATGTGGAGAAGGAGGATTATTTCTTGGGATTTTTCCTAGTTGGCGCATATCAAGAGGTGATCGGCATGAAGCACAACCTCTTTACCCATCCGACAGAAGCTACCGTGGAGATAACAAGTGATGGCTACAAGATCACAAATTTACTAGAGAGCCAGTCGATCCTTGATATCATGGAGGACATGGACTACGATATCTACGAGATACAAGACACTCTAAATGAGCGCTTAGAAAAATCAACTCTGATAAACGAAACACAAAAGAAGCAAATTTTGGGCGAACTTTATCTATTTTTAAATGACAATAGTTACCTAAAGACAATCAACTAAAAAGGACGAAAATGCAACTAGCAAACAGAATGCAAACATTAAGCGAGTCGATAACCATCGCGATCAGCACAAAAGCCAAAGAGATGAAGGCTGCTGGCATCGACGTGATCTCGCTTTCAGCTGGTGAGCCTGACTTTATGACTCCAAAAAAGATAAGAGAAACTGTAAAAAACGCACTTGATAATGATAGCAAAAGCGGCAAATACACGCCAGTGCCGGGCCTGCCTGAGGTTATAGACGCCATTAGAGCAAAGCTAAAAAGAGATAACGGACTTGACTACAAAGCAAATCAAATCGTCACAAACATCGGCGCAAAACACTCACTTTTTAATGTATTTCAAGCGCTTATCAACCCAGGTGACGAGGTCATCATCCCATCTCCATACTGGGTTAGCTACCCTGAGATCGTTAAATTTTGTGGCGGCGTGCCTGTCTTTATCGAGGCGGACGAGAGCACAAATTTCAAAGTCACAGCCGAGCAACTAAAAAAAGCGATCACACCAAAAACGAAGGTCTTTTCGCTAAATCACCCGACAAATCCAACTGGAGCTGTATATACAAAAGAGGAGATCGCGGCATTTGGCGAGGTTTTAAAGGGCACTGACATCATCATCACAAGCGATGAAATTTATGAAAAAGTGATCTACGGCAAGAAATTTCACGCCGTAGCCTCAGTGAGCGAGGATCTTTTTAAAAGAACAGTCACGATAAATGGACTAAGCAAGTGTGGTGCGATGCCTGGCTGGAGATTTGGCTATATAGCAAGCTCGATGGACTGGCTAATTGCTGGCATCAAAAAGCTTCAAAGCCAAAGCACAAGTAACATCAGCTCGATCGTGCAAATAGGCGCTATCCCGTCACTTCTTGGTGAAACTGACGACGACATCGAAAACATGAGAAAAGAGTACGAAAGAAGACGCGACGTGGCAGTAGAGATGATAAATGCTATCCCTGGGCTAAGCGTAGTTAAGCCTGATGGTGCGTTTTATCTATTTGTAAAATGCAAAGATGTAGATAGTGACTCGCTTAGATTTTGCAAAAAGATGCTTGAAGAGGCGAACGTAGCAACCGTGCCAGGTGTGGGCTTTGGTATGGAGGGATATTTTAGAATTTCTTTTGCGACAGACATCGAGAGCATAAAAAAAGCGATCGAGAGGATCGCAAATTTTGTAAAAAGCTACAAAATTTAATGATCAAATTTAGAGTAAATGGCAAAATTTTCGAGCTTGAAAACGATATAAATGTTTATGATTTTTTAGCACAAAATGGCTATGAGCTTAAATTTATAGCCCTTGAGCGAGACGGAGAAATTTTGCCAAAAAAGCTTTGGCGTGAGCGCTTTATGAGCGAGGGCAAAGCTTATGAGATCGTCACTTTAGTTGGCGGTGGATGAGGAGAAAATGATAGAGATTGTATTAAACGGCGCAAAATTTAAGGTGCCAGTAAAAAGCCTTAGCGAGCTAAAAGAGCTTGCACTTGGCGATAAAGAGAGTGAAATTTATAAATTTTTAGAAAAATTTAACGCGACAAAGCCAGATATTTTTATCGTTGATGGCTTTGCTATAAAAGAAGATAGCGAGCTAAAAGATGGCTCAAACGTCGTATTTATAAGGCGTGGCGTGATGCCTGAGCGTGAAGTTTTACGCGCGATGATCGCTTCACGAAACAGCCCTGAGCTAAATTTAGCCCTAAGTAAAGCGGTGATAGGCGTAGCTGGACTTGGCGGCCTTGGCTCAAATATCGCGCTAAGCCTAGCTAGAGTTGGCGTAAAAAAGCTGGTACTTGCCGATTTTGACGTCGTGGAGCCAAGTAATTTAAACCGCCAGCAGTATTTCGTCCGCCACATCGGCTTGAAAAAGACGCAGGCACTTAAAGAGCTGATAAATGACGTAAATCCCTTTGTCGAGGTCGAAACTCACGATATATTTTTAGACGAAAAAAACGTAGCTAGCGTCTTTGGTGAGTGCGAAATTTTATGCGAAGCATTTGACAATGTCGCTGGCAAGGCGATGATACTAAACGAAGCTGGTGCCAGCCTAAAAGATAAAAAGATCATCGGTGCCTCTGGCATGGCTGGATACTTTAGCTCAAATCTCATAAAAACCATAAAATTTGCCAAAAATGTCTATCTTTGTGGCGACCTCACAAACGAGGCGAAGATCGGTCAAGGGCTCATGGCACCACGCGTTACCATCTGCGCAAATCATGAGGCAAATTTGGCCATTAGGCTACTTATGGGTTTGGAGGCGTAAGTGCAAAATGATAGCTTGATCCTTGGCGACAAGGAGTTTCAAAGCCGCTTTATCCTTGGCTCTGGCAAGTACTCACACGAGCTCATCGACTCAGCCATAAACGAGGCTGGAGCGCAGATCTTAACCCTTGCTCTTAGGCGCATAAACGAGAGCAAAGAGCGTAATATACTTGATTTTATCCCAAAAGGCGTGACGCTTTTGCCAAATACAAGTGGCGCTAGAAACGCCAAAGAGGCCGTTCGCATCGCCCAGCTTGCACGTGAGCTTGGGTGTGGTGAGCTTGTTAAAATAGAGATCATCACTGACTCTAAATTTCTCTTTCCAGACAATATTGAAACGATAAAAGCTTGCGAAGCCTTGGCAAATGACGGCTTTGTGCCAATGCCATATATGTTTCCAGATCTAAACGCCGCAAGAGCGATGCTAAGCGCAGGAGCTAGCTGCATAATGCCTCTAGCTGCGCCCATTGGCTCAAACCAGGGGCTAGTTTTTAAAGACATCATCGAGATTTTGATAAACGAGCTTGATACGCAAATCATCGTAGATGCTGGCATCGGTAGGCCCTCACAAGCGTGCGAAGCGATGGAGATGGGAGCAGCTGCTATCATGGCAAACACAGCCATCGCCTCATCTAAAAATATCCCGCTCATGGCAAGAGCCTTCAAAGAGGCTATCATCGCTGGTCGCAACGCCTATCTAGCAGGCCTTGGCGCAAAGAGCAAAAGCGCAAACGCCTCATCTCCACTCACTGGATTTTTAGACTGATGAAATTTACAAGAACCAACCACATGCAGCTACTACCTCATATGCAGGATGTTGGCAGTGAGATCATGGATGAAATTTTAAAAGAGCGAGCGAACTATAAGCCAGAAATTTACACAGAAGCCGACGTAAAAGCAGCTCTTAATGCAAAGCACTGCTCGCTAGAAAATTTAAAAGCCCTGCTCTCGCCTGCTGCAGCGCCATTTTTAGAGCAAATAGCCCAGCTAGCTCAGGCAAAGACAAGGGCAAATTTTGGCTCAAATATCACGCTTTTTACCCCGCTTTATATAGCAAACTACTGCGATAACCTCTGCGTTTATTGCGGTTTTAATGCTAAAAATAACATAAAAAGGGCAAAGCTAAGCGACGAGGAGATCACAAGGGAGCTAAGAGAAATTTCAAAGAGCGGCTTAGAAGAAATTTTAATACTAACTGGCGAGAGCGAGACTAACTCAAGTGTAGCTTACATCGCAAATGCCTGCGCTTTGGCAAAGAAATTTTTTAAAGTCGTTGGGGTTGAAATTTACCCGCTAAACTCTGAAGACTACGCCCTACTTCACAAAAGTGGCGCAGACTACGTGACCGTCTTTCAAGAGACCTACAATCCCACAAAATACGAAAAAATCCACCTTGGTGGCAATAAAAGAATTTTCCCATACCGCTTAAATGCGCAAGAGCGAGCGCTTCTTGGGGGTATGAGAGGGGTTGGCTTTGCCGCACTTCTTGGCATAGATGACTTTAGGCTTGACGCCTTTGCTACGGCACTTCACGCAAGCTTAGTTCAAAAAAAGTATCCACACGCCGAGATCGCATTTTCATGCCCAAGGCTTCGCCCTATCATAAACAACGACCGCATCAATCCACGCGACGTGGGAGAGCGCGAGCTTTTACAAGTGATCTGCGCTTATAGAATTTTCATGCCAACGGCCAGCATAACTATCTCAACTAGAGAAAAGGCGAAATTTCGCGACAACGCCGTAAAGATAGCTGCAAATAAGATAAGCGCTGGCGTAAAAGTAAGCATCGGTGCTCACGGCGAAGAGAAAAAGGGCGACGAGCAGTTTGAGATAAGTGATAGCAGAAGTGTGGATGAGATCAAGGCTATGATAAAAGCAAACGGCCTAGAGCCCTTGATGAGCGAGTATGTCTATGTTTAAAATTCTCTGCGTGGCTGACTTTGAAAGCTACGAGGGCGATGACTTTTTAAAGAGGATACAGCTACTTTGCAAGGCTGGCGTGGATGAAATTTTGCTTCGTGCAAAGGGGCTAAGCGAAGCTCATTTTTACGATCTTGCTAGGGTTGTGGCTCAAATTTGTGAAAACTACCGCAAGAAATTTATCATCAATCAATTTTTTGACGTAGCTTGCAAGCTAAAGAGCGACTTTTGGCTCACTTCGGCGCAGCTTGATTTTTTTAAAAATCACGGCATTTTTTTAGAAGAATTTAGAAAAACAGCTAAAATTTACGCCCCAGCTCACGACCTAGAGCAGGCTAAAATTTCAGTCACTATCGCTGATGTGCTCGTTGCTTCTCATATATTTGCCACCTCTTGCAAGGCGGGTTTGGAGCCAAAAGGGCTAAATTTTATAAGCGAGCTAATAAGCTTAGACAAAGAAATTTACGCACTTGGCGGACTAGACAATAAAAACTACAAAGAGGCCATAAAAGCTGGCGCAAACGGCATTTGTTTTATGAGCCTAGCAATGAACAGCGACATAGAGCTTATAAAAAAGATAGTAGAGAGTAAAAACGGCTAAATTTAGTATAAATTACATAAAATAATACATAAAATTTTACTCATTTTTGCTAGCGATATATGTTTTTATATCAAATATAAGTAGCGTCACAAGCGATGGCAGCATATAGGAGTTTAGCACTAAAAGCAGCGACTTTGCCAAATTTGACTTTATTAAAGTCTCTATGTCAAAGCTGCTGTTGTAGTTAAAAAAATATAGCAAGGCAAACTCGCCAACAAGAACTATGCGAGAGATCTTTATCAAGATGTCATTTCCCAGTCTTGCAAATTTATCATCAACCACAAGCGACAAAGTGATCCAGCCAAGCAGCCAAATTGAGCAGGCTAAAGCATAAACAGTAATGCTTTCATCAAATTTTTCAAGTAGTAAAAATACCAAAGGTTGCAAAAATACAAGGCTAGCGATAAACCAAAGAAGTGAGCTAAAGGCTAGCAGGCAAACACAGCCAAAGATAGAAATGGCAGAGATAAAGCCAAAAACCTCTAACCAAAGATAGTAGGCCAGCGCATAGGATAAAAAAGAAAAAACAAGCCAAATTTTAATAACAAATCGCCACCTATTTGCAAAGGCAGTGGCTTTTAAATTTAGGCTATCTGTCAAACTCATTTACGAGATTTTCTTTTGTTTTGGGCGGAAAACTTTCATCACGTTTTCATCAGTCTCGATAAATGCACCCTCTATAAGATCGATGCAGTATGGCACCGCTGGAAATACCGGCTCTAAGCACTCTTTTATCGCCTTTGGCTGTCCTGGTAAATTTATGATGAGCGCATGGCCTCTTATGCCTGCTGTTTGGCGTGATAGGATCGCTGTTGGGACATATTTTAAGCTCGCAGCTCTCATTAGCTCGCCAAAGCCTGGCATCATCTTCTCGCAAACTGCCTCAGTAGCCTCTGGCGTAACGTCTCTCACCGCTGGTCCTGTACCGCCAGTAGTTAGCACAAGGTCGCAGCCAAGTACGTCCACCATGTGCACAAGCCTCTCTTTTATCAGCTCAAACTCATCTGGTATAACCTCGTAAAAGTACTCACGCTCGCTCACTATCCAGCTATCAAGCACCTCTTTGATCGCTGGGCCCGATTTGTCCTCATATGTGCCTTCGCTTGCACGGTCAGAAAGGGTTAATATACCTATTTTTGCTTTCACTTTTTTCTCCTTTAATAGTTTTCGTTTAAAATTTTTGCTAGCGTCTCTTTATCCACGCTCTCGTAGGCCAGCAGATATGAGCTGATCTTTGCGATCTGCTCGTTTGTCCCCTTTAAAAATGACATAATCTCTTCTTTTGCTTGTTTTAAAATTTCTTCTACATCATTTGGATTAGGGACAAATGAGCTTCCCATGCCGTACTCATAAACCATCTTTGATGCGATCTCTTTGGCTAAATTTAGATCATTGCTCGAGTTTGAAAAAATATCATTTTCGTCTATCTCAAGCTTGCACATGCCAGCGATGAGCACCTTGATACGAGATATCATCTGTGACTTTGACTCAATCTCTTGCTCTGTGGCCATGAATCTATCTTCTATAAGAGAAATTTTTTCAAATTTCACATCAAACCAGTAAGCACTTAGCGCCTTTGCTCCTTGATAAATGGCTTGAATTTTCTTCTCGTTTTCGCTATAGCTTAGCACCTTTTTCTTGCCGAGCAAGACCTTGTTTAAAACAGCCTCAAAGTCTCTCATTTTAAGCACGCTCTCGCCGTTTCTTAGGGCATTTATCGCAGCTTCATTTACAAGCGTGCTAAGTGCCGCACCTGAAAAGCCAACGCTCATTTTAGCGATATCCTCAGCCACCACTTCGCAGTTTTTATCTTTTAGATATGTGTTTAAGATCGCTACCCTATCGTTAAAATCAGGCATAGAAAGAAAAATTCTCCTATCAAAACGCCCTGATCTAAGTAGCGCCTCATCGATCATCTCAATCCTATTTGTAGCAGCTATGACGATGACGCCTGAGTTATCTTCAAAGCCATCCATCTCAGTTAGTAGCTGATTTAGCGTGGCTTCTCGCTCGTCGTTTCTGGTCCCACCCCTACTCTTACCAACGGCGTCTATCTCGTCGATAAAGATGATTGAGGGCGCATAGGACTTGGCCCTGCTAAAAAGCTCTCGCACTCTTTTTGCACCCATGCCAACATAAATTTGAACAAAGCTTGCACCATTTTGATAAAAAAATGGTACATTTGCCTCACCAGCAACTGCCTTTGCCACAAGCGTTTTACCAACGCCTGGAGGGCCGATCATTAGCACGCCTTTTGGCATTTTGATACCAAAATTTCTATATTTTTGTGGATTTTTTAGAAAATCAACTATCTCACTAAGCTCGCTTTTGACCTCACTAATGCCTGCCACATCGCTAAATCTCACATTTGAGATGACTGGCATAGTGTTTTGATTTAGCACGCTTTCTATCTCAAATGCGCCATCTTTTTTGCTAAGCAAGCTCTCCTCTTTTTTCCTGATACTTCTAAAGATATAAGCATACCAAAGCACGAAGCAGACAAAGATGATAAATCCCCAGATCATGCCAGGAGTGATGTATTGCTTAGTCTTTTCAACAGGTACTCTTTTAATAAGTTCTTTTAGATCGATACCCTCTTTTATGATTGAAAAACGATTGTTTTGTGCATAAAGTACGACTTCATTATCATCGATTACAGCGCGGTCTATAAAATTTCCATCCATTAGCTGCATATATTGCGAATATGTGATATTTCGTGGCTCTTTACTAACGGCAAATAACAGCACGCTGATTAATGCGACAGCTGCGATTATTAGGATATTTTTCTTATTAAATTTAAATTTTTGCATAATTGGCATCTGGCTTAACTTCATATTCGCTTACCTCCACCCACTCTTTTGTTATATCTTTTTGGCTTAAAATTTTAGCTTTGTTGTAAAACTGATCAAAGCCCTCGTAAAACTCACCATTTTTTTGCTCGACTAAAATTTTCAAAGCTCCGTTATGCTTTTTTCTAAAATTTTCATTATTTTGCGAAGCAATGCCTTGTAAAATTTTTAGCCTACTTTTTGCCACATCACCGCTAACATCGCTTTTTAGCGTAGCTGAGTGCGTATCACGCCTTGGCGAATAGACAAAAGCATGCAGATGCGTGATAGGAAATTTTTTAAAATTTTCCACAGCCTCTATCCATATCTCCTCACTCTCACCAGGATGACCCACGATGTAGTCCGTGCCAAGGGCAAAGCCAAGAGAGCTAAGCTCATTAAAAAGCTCCAAATCACTAAATGCGTTATTTCGTCTTCGCATGATCTTTAGCATAGCCTGACTCGTGTGCTGAAGTGCGATGTGCAGATGGCGCTCCAGCCACTCTTCTTTTAAAATTTCTCTAAAGCTCTCATCTATCTGGCTTGGTTCAATGCTTCCAAGCCGAATGCGCCTTATGCCAGAAATTTTACCTAAGTTTGCCAAAAGCTTACCAAGAGAGCTATTTGTATCTTTGCCGTAACTGCCTATATTTGTGCCGGTTAAGACAAGCTCATTATAGCCGTTTTGGGCTAAAATTCTTGCCTCTTTTAATATCATAGCCTCATCCATGCTTCTAGCCTTGCCGCGAACCGAAGGGATGATGCAGTAGCTGCAGCTAAAGTTGCAGCCTTCTTGAATCTTTATAAAAGCCTTTGTGTGATTTTCATAATTTGTAACTATATTTTTATCAACTGAGTTTAAATTTCCAAGCTCAAAAAATGGTTTTTCCTGCTTTAAAAGCTCATTTAGATCACTCTTTTTACTAGCTCCAAGCACTCCGTAAATTCCACTATTAAATAGCTCCTTACCCTTGCTAACCGCACCACACCCAGTTAGCACCACCTTCGCTCCACGCCTTTTTACACCGTTTATATAGTTTCTGACACCGCTATCGGCAGAATTTGTGACTGTACAAGAGTTTATCACGACAATATCAGCAGCATCTTCATCATTTGTGATCTCGTAGTCTTTGATGTAGCTTTTTAAAAGCTCGGTATCATAGATGTTTGTGCGACACCCAAATGTTTTAAAAAATATCTTTTGCATCAAATATTTTCGCTCTCTTGCTCACCGTGTGCGGTATGATCGCTTGGATTTTCTTTTTTGCCTATAAACATGGTTTGTGTTGGATAAGCGATCTTTATATCATCTTGAGCCAAAAATGCTTCTATAATCTCAGCGCTAATAGTACTTCTAAGAGCCAAAGTCGCATAAGAATTTGCCATATACCAGCATGAGACATTTATACCATAAGGCTCAAAAAATGTATAAATTCTTGGCTCGACGTTTGGATTTTTGATGCTGTATTGACTTCTTAGTTTATTCATCTGGCGTTTTGCGATATCAGTGTAGCCTTTTGAGTATTTCTTAACAACATTTCTTGCTAGATACACAGCTTTTTTATGATTGCTATCAAAGCTTATAACGATATCTATACCATCCCAAACGGTCTTCATACCATAATGAGCATAGTTTGCGATGAGGTCGGTAAAGATATAGTTATTTGGCACAAAGATAATTCTACCTGCACGGCGATTTGTCTTATAAGTCGAGTAACTAACATCCTCAAAAACAGTCAGCCTAAGCAAAGAGATATCGATCACATCGCCTACAAATTCACTACCATCATGAAGTACTCTGATCCTATCACCAACATGTATAGAGCCGCCAAACATAATCACCATCCAGCCAAGCATGCTCATAAACATATCTTTCATCGCAATGGCGATACCAGCTGAAGCAAAACCTAGCACGGTTACTAGATATGTGACATTTTCGATGTATGAAAAAAGTAAGATTATGATGATAACGGTGATATTTAAAACGTTTAAAAATTTATTGACCGTGTAAAATCTCTCATTATCAGTAATCGTTCTTTTAACGATAAATTTAGCGATAAATGTTAGTCCGATCGTCAAAAGAATGATGATAGCTGTATAGCCCATGCTTAAAAACTGAGCTTTTATATCAGAGGTTGTTAAATTTATAGCCTCATCAGCCCTTTTTTCATAGACATTATAAGTAGTATCAGCGATCTGTTTTGCCGCTTTAAAGTCGCCTATTTCTTGTTTTACTAAGTTTAGGCTTTCCCTATTTTGCTCATTTTCTTCGATCAAATTTAGTCTATTTAGTAAATTTTCTTTTGTTTCAAGCTTTTCCAAAAGCGTATCAAGCTCTTTTATATGCCTTTGATACTCGATCTTATCACTCTTTATCTTTTTGATATACGAAAAGCCAGATATAAGTGCAACGGGACTTGTTATCCTTGGTGGAGTATCCATTTCAGGAGCTGCTAGCATATTTGAAAATGGCGTTTTTTCATACTCTTTTAGTAAATTTATCTGCTCTTTTAGAGTTTGGATTCTCTTTATGATATCGCTGCCTCTTCTTGAGCTTTTGTCCAGTTTCTTTAGTTCATTCTCGTTTTTTTCAAGCTCATCAATAAGCCTTTGATAAGTGTTATAGTTAGCATACCTTGTGATCCAGATATTGTTTTTTAAGGAATTATCTAGATTTGAAATATCTTTTATAAGCTCGTTATTTTGTAAATTTTGCGAGCTATTTTGCTCGAGCGTAACGTTCTCCTCAGCATAAAGGGCAAAGCAAAAAAGTATTAAAGCTAGGATCTTTTTCATTTAAATTCTCTTAAAATTTTTAAAACGTCTTCTTTTTTGACGTCATTTTTGATGATCGCACTGCCGATTTTATCTGCAATGATGAAATTTATCTTATCATCTTTTGTCTTTTTATCCATAAAAAATGCCTCGTAAAATGCATATTCATTTTCTATTTTGTAGTTTACTGGAAGGCCAAATTTTAACAAAACCTGTTTGATATCCTCTGCCTGCGCCTCACTCATGAGCCCTAGTTTTACACTTAAGCGATTTGCCATATTCATACCTATCGCCACCGCTTCGCCGTGTAAAAATTCTTTATAATTTGTCTCATTTTCTATAACATGAGCAAAGGTATGGCCGTAGTTTAGGATAGCTCTTAGCCCTTTTTCTTTCTCATCTTGTTCAACCACTTTTGCTTTTAAAATTACCGACTTTTCGACTAGCTTGGCTAAATTTTCATCATCTAAATTTACACTCTTTAACCAATCAAACATCTCTTTATCAAAAGTTATCGCCATTTTTAAAGCCTCAGCCACGCCAGCTGCAAATTCTCTCTTTGGCAATGTCTTTAAGAAATTTATCTCGCAAAAAACTGCCTTTGGCTGATAAAAAGAGCCTATTAAATTTTTACCAAATTTATTATTCACTCCAGTTTTTCCGCCCACACTAGCATCAACTTGTGCTAGAAGCGTAGTTGGGATATTTATGAAATTTATCCCCCTTTCATAGATGCTTGCCGCAAAGCCAGTCATATCGCTTATGACGCCACCACCAAAGGCGATTAACGTAGATGAGCGATCAAATTTGCTCACAAAAAGCTGCTCCAAAATTTGCTCTACCGTTTCAAAGTTTTTATACTCTTCGCCGTCAGGCACACTTATGATAAATTTCTCATCACACTTCAAAACGCTAAGTAGCTTTTCAAGATGAAGCCCCGCTACTTTAGCGTTTGTAACGATGCCAACCTTGCCTTTTAGCTCTAGTCTTTCAAGCTCATTTATATAAATTTTATAGCTTGATGCTTTTTCTTTA
Source organism: Campylobacter concisus (assembly GCF_015229955.1). Taxonomy (NCBI): domain Bacteria; kingdom Pseudomonadati; phylum Campylobacterota; class Epsilonproteobacteria; order Campylobacterales; family Campylobacteraceae; genus Campylobacter; species Campylobacter concisus. The sequence goes on along the minus strand of NZ_JAAKYZ010000001.1, from coordinate 640,586 downwards.
AGATTTAAATTTATCTGCATTTTTACTCACTTACTGGCACAAAAAGCTGTGCATTTTGGCTTAGTTTTTTATAAAGCCTATTTAAATTTGTCGATAAAAAGGCAAATGCCCCACCATTTGCCACGCTTTTAGTAAACATCACAAAATGAAGCAGATCTTTTGTATTTTTTAGTTTTACAAGCGGATTTTTAAGATTGTGATTTTCTATCTTTATGCGCTTAGAAAATAGCGCGCTAATACTCTCAAAATGCTCTCTTAACGCTTCATCATCGCTGTGTTTATTGTCAAAATAGTAAAATTTCATCTCCAAATCAAGCTGTGCACAGCAGTCTGTTATCACAGCTGATTGATTCTCCACCTCTTGACTTTGATCGCCTAGTATAACACCCTCTTTTATATTTGAGAGCAAAATTTTACCCGTTTTTAGCACTGGAAGTTTTAGCTCATAAAATAGCTTCTTAAATTTAAAAAAGTATTTATCATCGCTTAAGATTAGACCGATATCGTGCTTTAAAACGTCATATTTTATAGATTTGTTATCACTATTAAAATAATCCATCAAAACGATGATATTTTTCTCTTTTATTGCTTTTAAAGTATCTAAATTTTCACCTAAAGTTGGATTTATCACTCTAAAAAAAAGGCGTTTATTATTTAGCTTTGAATGCAAATACAAGCTATCCTTTATGAGCTTACTAACACGTTCTTTGTCCATTGAGATCATGTCGATCAGCACATAGATATTGCTACCAAATGGACTTGGAAACTGTCCACTTTCACGCTTGATCGAGCGGTAAACATTTTGAAGCACATTTGGATCACCAACTATTAGCAGTATATCGCTTGGCTGTATCATTACATTTGGCTTTGGCAAGATGATCTCGCTGCCTCGATATATGAGAGCTATTCGCCATTTCTTTTGAGCCACTGAGCTAATGTGACGATACATATAAGAGCTACCTATTGGCACCTTAACTTCCATGATCTCGCCCTCACTAAGCCCGATATTATCAGCCAAAACTGGTAGATCTGGTAAATAGTCCATAAGCCTTGATGCTGCAATATCTCTGATATCAACCACGCTTAAGTGTTTATCGCTTGCAAATATTTCTTTGCATTTTTCATCAAGCTCCCATGAGCTCATAAAAACAGTCTCGGTCTTTGTGCTGATCTGTCTTAAATTTTCATAAACAGCAACTGCCTCATTTTTATCATCGCAAACTATACAAAACTGACTAAAATAGCCATCGCTTACGCTTTTTAGCTTTGAAAGACTAGTTGGGTCAAACTGGTAAAATGTAAAATTTTCATAATTTGATTTTTGACTGTAATCCTCACTTGAAATAACGATATAGTGATGCAAATTTGATTTTGTTTCAAGCAGTCTGTTTAAAAAATTTCTTGCGAAAGTTCCATCTGCAATTATTAAAATTTTCTTCATCAATTCTCCGTATTTTAAAGCTCACATTATAACAAAAGGTCTTTAAAATAAGCTATTTTGGCTATAAATTTAAAATTTACAGCCAAGAAAATTTAAGAGATTATTTCAGAGATTAGCGTATCGATTGCTAAATTTGTAGCCTTATTTATCGTATCAAAAATAGTACTTGAGCTTGGATCTGGACAGAAAATTTCTTTTGTGATCATGCCAGATTTTAGCGAAGTGTTTGCATTAAATAGCTCGTAAGCTAGCGAGACTTCGGCCTTGTCGCCTCTTATCTGAAGTGAGATGATGCTAACTTTTAGCCTAAGATCTTTTGCATTTGGTGAAAATATCGGCTTTGCAGCACAGTTTGAATAAAGCCCTTTTACAAGCGATTTATAAACCATTTCGCTTGGCTCAGAGACAAATTTAGCATCGCTTAGATATCTGATTTTATTATTTTCAGCTACGATCAAAATTTTTCTAGTATCGACCATATCAAGAGCACTTACATTTTCGATGAAGACATTTTTTAGCTCTTTTTGCTTGTTTTCAGCTGAGCAAGCCTTATTTGAATAGTGAATTTCATACATCGTTGCAACTGGCACATCCGTCTTTAGCGAGCAGCCAAGAAATAAAAGCGTAGCCGTTAGAAAGATTAAATTTCTCATTTTTTATCTCCTTTGTCGTTTGGCACTGGATTTGTAAAGAAAAACTCGTAAGGATTATCTTCAAGCCTTTGAAGCGCGCCTCTAAATTCGCGAAGTGTCTTGTCAAATCCATTTAAAAAATCACTCGCTTCTCTTAATAATGGACCAACTGTATTTCTAAGGTCGTATTCGCCATCTTTAGCCTTTTTTGTGATGAGCTCTTGCAGCGAATTATATCCGGTGATAGCCGAATTTGCCGATACAAAAACTTGGTTCGCATTTGAAATTAGTCTATTTAAATTTTTAACCAATTCTTTTGTATCGGTTTTGTTTAAAGTATCTGTAAAATTTTTTACATTTTTAACGATACTATCAACCTCACTTAGCCCATCTTCGTCTGTTAAAACTTGTGTAAATTTATCGATATTTTTAAGGACTGACTCTACGTGAGCGATATTTTCAGGTGAGAAAAAGTTATCGACTTTATCAAGTGTTTGATTTATCTTTAAAGTAATGTTTTCAGCGTTGTTTCCAAGCTTTGAAAAGAGGCTCTCTTCAAGCTGTAAGATAGGCTTTTGGCCTGATGCAAAGTCTTTTGAGCCACGGCTTATATTTATACTAGCCACACCGCTGATGGCCTGAACTTCTATACTTGCCACGCTATCAGCCTTGATAGGCAGGTCTTCTCTAATTTTCATTGTGATGTTTATAAGAGCATTTTTATCATCAACAAAATTTATATCGCTAACACTTCCTGCTGGCACACCGATAAATTTAACTGTAGAATCGACCTTTAATCCACTTGGTAGCTCGGTTGTATGGATGTAGTACTCTTTAAAATCAACCTTTGTATTATTTTTACTAGTCATCCACCAGATAAATATGGCAAATGCTGTAAGGCAAGCCATAAAAAACATGCCAACAATAGTATAAGAATTTCTATTTTCCATCTACTTTTTCCTCATTTTAAATAGCTCATCAAGTGGGTTGTTTTTAAGATATTCAAGCTCTTTTATATCTCCCTCAAAGGCTATTTTTTTGTTATCTATTATCAAAAATCTATCCAAAATATCAAAAATACTATCCGCATCATGAGTCACCATGACAACGGTCACGCCGATGCTATCACGAAGCTCTTTTATGAGCGCGTCCATCTGGCGTGAGCTAACAGGATCAAGGCCGCTATTTGGCTCATCTAAAAATAGCACTCTAGGGCTTAGCACCAAGGCTCTTGCTAGCGCAGCACGCTTTTTCATACCGCCACTTAGCTCACTTGGATAAAGCATAGATACCTCTTTTTTAAGCCCCACTTTTTGTATCCAAAACATCGCTATCTCATCGATCTGACGTTTGTTAAATTTAGAGTACTCATGAAGCAAAACGCCCACATTGTCAAGGATCGTCATTGAGCTATAAAGTGCGCCAAACTGAAACATCGTCCCACTTTTTAGCTTTATCTCTTGCTGCTTCTCTTGACTACTTTTCCACATATTGACGCCATCAAAAAATATATCGCCCTCGCTTGGCTTTTTTAGATATATCATCGTCTTCATAAGCGTCGTTTTACCAGCGCCACTGCCGCCTAAAAAGCCGTAAATTTCAGCCTCTTTGACGCTCCAGCTCACATTATCGTGCATTATCTTATCGCCATAACTTGTCGTTATGTTTTTTCCAACTATTATCTCGTTCATATCTTTAGCCACATAAAAATTATCGCGAAAAACGCATCAAGCGCGATAACCCAAAATATCGCATTTACGACGCTAACTGTTGTCATTGCTCCAAGGCTTTGGGCATTTTGACTCACACCAAATCCCCTCATGCAGCCAATTATTGCTATCACCGCGCCAAAAAATGGAGCCTTTATCATACCAACAGCAAAGTGCCTAAGCTCAACCATCTCGCGAAATCTATTTAGATAGTCGCTAAAACTGATATCAAGTATCGTTTGGCAAATGATCATCTGTCCTAAGATACTTATAGCATCAGCTATAAAGATAATGACAGGCACACAAAGCACCATCGCGATGATGCGCGGTAGCACCAAGAAGTTAAATGGCTCAAAGCCCATCGTCTTCATCGCGTCTATCTCTTCGGTTAGCTTCATAGCGCCAATTTGAGCAGTAAAGCTAGAAGCCGACCTACCTGCGATGACAATAGCAGCGATGAGCGGGGCTACCTCTCTAAGCGTTAGCATGCCCATGATCTCTACTATAAATATACTTGCTCCAAAGCTTGCAAGCATCGCACTGCCAAGATACGCAAGCACAACGCCTATCAAAAAAGCAGTGAGTGAAACGATAAAAACGGCATTTACGCCGCCATCTTTTATGTAGTTGCTAAATTCCCTAAATCTAAGACTGGCTGGATTAAATAAATTTTTTACGCTTTTTATTAAAAATTCGCCCAAGAACGTGCCAAACTCAGCTAAATTTACAAAACCTTCACAAATTTTTTCACCGAGTCGTGAGAAGAAATTTAGACTATTGTGCGGCGGCATATAATTAAAATCGATCTTTTTATCATTTAAGAGATCGCTCATCGCCTTTATCTTCTCGTCATTTGTGATGATCTCAAATTTCTTGCCATTTAGCGTGTTTTTTAAAAGGATCAAAACAGCATAATCAATGCTCTTTAGCTCGCTAAAGTCAAATTTAACATTGCCGTTAAGCTTTTGGATTTTTTTAAAAATGCTTTGTAAATTTTTTGCGTCTTTGTAGCTAAACTCACCTGCAAATTTTATGGTCGCAGTGTCGTTTGCTTCGGTAAAAACGATATCATTTCTTTTTTGCAAAAAGTTCCTTTGCCTTAAAATTTCTGGATTATATTATAAATTTTGTTAAAATAAAAAATCAAAAATTTTAAGGATTTAGATGAAATTTGAAGTTATAAAAAAAGATGGAAATGCAAGGCGTGGTATCCTAACAACCGCCCATAGCGTTATACAAACGCCAGTTTTCATGCCAGTTGGTACGGTTGGCGCGGTAAAGAGCCTTGATGCCTTTGATATGAGTGAAATTTTAGACGCAAAGATAATCTTAGCAAACACCTACCACATGTATCTACGCCCTGGTAGCAAGGTCGTGCGCGAGTTTGGTGGACTTCATGGATTTTCTAAATTTGATCGCTCATTTTTAACAGATAGCGGTGGTTTTCAAGCATTCTCGCTTAGATCAAACACCAAAAATGATGATGGTGGGATAAAATTTAAAAGCCATATCGACGGCAGCACGCACTATTTTACGCCAAGATCCGTCCTTGATACGCAGTACGATCTAGGTAGCGACATTATGATGATACTTGATGATCTGGTCGCCTTGCCTGCTGAGCCAAAAAGAATCGATCTAAGCATAAAACGAACGATAAAATGGGCAAAAGAGGCGATTGATTATCACAAATTTATGCAAAGCAAGGGCGTTGGCTTGCAGCAAAATATCTTTGGCATCGTCCAAGGCGGCACCGACTATGAGGCACGTAAATTTTGCGCGCAGGCGCTAAACGAGATGCCATTTGACGGCCTTGCGATAGGTGGGCTAAGCGTTGGCGAGAGCAATGAGGCGATGTATGACACGGTTGAGGCAGTTATGCCATTTATGGATGAGCTTAGACCTCGCTATCTAATGGGCGTTGGCACACCAGAAGATCTTGTAGAAAACGTGGAGAGAGGCGTTGATATGTTTGACTGCGTCATGCCAACTAGAAACGCAAGAAACGGCACGCTATTTACTAGCTTTGGCAAGATAAATATAAAATCAGCCAAATTTATAAACGACCACGCGCCAATCGACCCACAGTGTCAGTGCTATACCTGCAAACGCTACTCCAGAGGCTACCTAAACCACCTTTTTAAGGCTAGGGAGCTAACGTTTTTTAGACTAGCAAGCCTTCACAACCTGCACTACTATCTAAATTTGATGAAAGAGATGAGAGAGGCGATCGAGGCTAGCGAATTTACCAAATTTAAGAAAAATTTTTATGCTAAAAGGGTAAAAAATGAGCTATAAAAGTTCAGTTTGTGGATATTTTTATGGCGATGAATACGACTATATTTTACTTGTTTCTTTCACACAAAAACAAAGCTATAAATTTTTATTTAAAAATAGCAAAATTTACAAAGAAGATTTTGATCACGAATGCGATAAAAACGAGTTTGAAGCGGCCCTTAAAAAACTATGTAATGAATATGCAAATAAAATTTTAGAGCATCAAGATGAGCTAAATGAGTATGAAAAAATTTATGCTAGTCGAAAAAACTTTAATCAATTTATCAAAAGACACCACTTTTTAAAATACGAGATTAGAAAATTTCAAAACAAGATATCTCACTTTTATGAAACCCTTTCGATTTGTCAAAGCGAGCAACAAAATTTAAAAAAAGAGCTTAAAAATAGTACTCATGAGGCAAATGTTTTTAGAACAATGGCCAATGAATATGCATGCAGAATCGATGATATTTATACATTTATACAAAGTATAAAAAACGACAAAATCAATCAAAATATTTATATTTTGACAATGATATCAGCTGTAATGCTGCCATTAAATCTGATAACTGGGTTTTTTGGTATGAATACACAAGGCTTGCCATTTAATGAAACTAAAAATGCTACTATGATAGTTGTATCAATAATGCTTGGAGTAATTCTTTGTTGTGTTATTTTTTTATTTTGGTATACAAATAAGAAGAAGTAGAAAATAAATAAATTTAGTATATATTTTAAATTTTTATAGCCAAGCGGTAAAAACAATAAAAATAAATAAATTTTTAATATTAAAAAACAAAAAAATATTTAAAAAATTAAATTTAAAAAGAAGATTAAAAGTCCTGAATAGACTTCAGGACAGATAGTAGAATTATTTTCTAAGTTCGCGGATTTTAGCAGCTTTACCACGAAGGTCACGTAGATAGAATAATTTAGCTCTTCTAACACGACCTTTTCTAAGAACTTTTATCTCTTCTATTGAGTCACTAAAAATTGGGAAAATTCTCTCAACGCCAACACTATTAGCGCCAATTTTTCTAATGATAAATGTTTCGCCTGTGCCACTACCACGTCTAGCTATACAAATACCTTCAAAATTTTGAATTCTAGTTTTATCGCCTTCGTGAATACGAGTAGCAACACGCAATGTATCTCCTGCACGGAAGTCAGGAATATTTTTACTAGCAATTTGAGCATTTTCAAATGCTTCAATGTATTTATTTCTCATGTTTTTCCTTATTTATGTGGCTTAAGCTTTTGATATAAATCAGGGCGAAAGAACCTTGTTTTGCAGTGAGCCATCTTATTTTTTAAATTGTGGATTTTAGCATGGTTACCCTTTAAAAACTCTGAAACCACAAAGATTGATCTAAAATTATCAGGCTTTGTAAAAGATGGGGCTTCAAGCAAATTATCCTCAAAACTCTCAACTTCAAGACTCATATCGTTTCCTAAAACTCCAGGTATATTTCTTGATATTGCATCACTCATACAAAGCGCAGGAAGCTCTCCGCCAGTTAAAACAAAATCGCCTATGCAAAAAACTTCATCTGCCCAAAGCTCAACAACTCGTTCATCAAGGCCTTCATATCTACTGCAAACAAAACAAATGTGATCTTTTTTAGAAAGCCTCTTTGCATCATTTTGATTAAATTTTTTACCAACTGGTGTCAAAAATATCACGTGAGTATTTTTATCTTTTGCTTTTAGAAATTTGATTGACTCATCCAAAGGCTGTGGGAACATTAAAAGCCCTGCTCCGCCTCCGATCATATAATCATCAACTTTATTATACTTATCTTTAGTAAAATTTCTTGGATTTATAAAATCAATTTCAATAAATTTATTACCAATTGCACGTTTTAAAATAGAATCACAAAAATAAGGTTTAACTAAATTTTCAAAAAGTGTAATAAATGTAAATTTCATGAATTTTCTAAAATGTCTCTAGCACCCTTTACCAAAATCTCTTCATTATCTAAATTTACACTTATAATAAAATGCTCTAAATATGGAATGTAAAAATTCTTTGGTTTACCACCTAAGGTAAGCTCTTCATCAGTTTTTATGTATAAAAGTGAATTTGCAAAATTATCTTGGATATCTTCTACAATACCCAAAATTTCACCATTTTCTATAATTTTTAAGCCAATAATATCAAACTGAAAAAATTCATTTTTTTTTAATTTGCAGTTTTTTCTAGTGAGCTCTTTTGTGGTATATATAGTTCTATTTACAAGCGTTTTAGCAAGATCTAAGTCATCAAAATTTTCAAATAAAACCAGCTCTTTTTGTCTATTATAGTCTTTTATGGTCAGCTGATCATTGTTTTTGTCAAAAAAGGTTGCACCTTTTTTAAACTGTTCTGGGAAGTCGCTCTTATTGTGAAGCTTTAAGTAGCCCTTTAAACCAACACATCTTCCAATGGTAGCGACTTCAACAATATCACTATTCAATAGCTTTTACCGTTACCCTATAACTTGTATTATCTTTGGCTTTACAACCAATAATAACGGTCTTTATAGCGTTTATCATTTTGCCATCTTTGCCGATAAGTTTTCCCGTATCAACCTTATCAGCACTTATGATTATCTCAGCAAAATTTTCACCAAGTTCCTTGCGATCAACACTTACTTTATCAGGAAAATCGGCAATCAACTTGGCATATTCGTATAAAAAATTTTTAACCATTATTTTGTAATTTGTACAACTCTATCGCTAAGTTTAGCACCAACGCTTTTCCAGTAATCTAATCTCTCTTTGTTGAAATTTATAACATTTGGCTCAACCATAGGATTGTAATAGCCAATACTTTCTATCCAGCCACTATCACGTCTTTTTCTGCTATCTGTAACAACTATACGATAAAAAGGTCTTTTCTTACGTCCCATTCTTGTTAGTCTTACTACTGTTGCCATATTATATTTCTCCTCTTGTTTTTAAATAAAGCTTAAATTTAGATAACAAATATCCAAATTTAAACCCTTTTATCAAACAGGTCTTTTTAAATTTGCTTGAGAAAGCATATTTGCAAGTCCTTTTGCTCCACCTTTTCCTGAAAATTTCTTAGCAAGTTTTGAGGCATTTTCAAACTGCTTTAAAAAACGATTTACTTCTACCTGAGAAAGTCCAGAACCAGTCGCTAAACGTCTTTTTCTACTATTATTTAAAAGGTCTGGGTTTTCACGCTCTTTTTGTGTCATAGAGTTTATCATAGCCTTAATATGCAAAATTTCTTTTGAATTATCAAGATCTATATCTTTTATCTGATTTGCAATATTTGAAAGACCAGGTATCATCCCCATTAAAGACTTCATACTACCAAGCTTTTTAACGCTTTCCATTTGATCTAAAAAGTCATTAAAGTTAAACTGACCTTTTTTTATCTTTTGATTTAGACGTTTTGCCTCTTTTTCATCAATAATTGTCGATGTTTTCTCAACCAAAGTGGCCAAGTCACCCTCACCCATTATACGACTTACAATACGATCTGGTATAAAACTCTCAATATCAGCTACTTTCTCGCCAGTACCGACAAATCTAAGTGGAATATTTAGCTGTTTTGCAATACTAATAGCTACGCCACCCTTCGAGTCAGAATCAAATTTAGAAAGGATAACTCCAGAAATTCCTAAAATTTCATTAAAACTTGTAGCTGTTTTTACAGCATCTTGACCACTCATAGCATCAGCTACGTAAAAAATTTCATGTGGATTTATAGCATTTTTTACATCTTTTATCTCTTGCATCAACTTTTCATCAATCGCAAGACGACCAGCGGTATCCACTAAAAGCACATCGTAAAGACCAATTTTTGCTTTTTCTAATGCTTCTTTTGCTACTTTTATTGGGTTATGTTCATTTTCTATAAAGAAAAGATCAATCTCATTTGCAACGCAGAGCTGTCTTAGCTGCTCAACTGCCGCCAATCTTTGCAAATCACAAGCCGCAACTAAAACTTTTTTCTTTCTTAACTTTAGATAGTTTGCAAGCTTAATAGTTGTCGTTGTTTTACCGCTACCTTGTAAGCCAGCCATCAAAACAATAGTTGGTGCAACTGGCGCATAGACAAAGCCTTGGTTACCAGGAGCTGTTAAAATGGTCGTCAAATTTGATTTGATCGCATCTAGGAAATTCTTTTGACCAACGCCAGTTTGCTTTAACTCGCTTTCGATAGACGCGAGTAGATCTTTGGTGACTTTATGGTGAACATCAGCTTTTAAAAGAGCTTTTTTGAGCACGTCAAGTGCGTTTTTTAGAGCTTTTTCGTCATCTACAAAACGTATCTTGCTAACAGCTAATCTAAAAGACTCGCTAATTTGTTCGAACACTAATCACCTTTCTAAGTTGTTATTAAAGGGCGTATATTACTAAATAATTTCTTTATTGCTCTTTAAATTTCAAATTTATTAGATAGCTCAAATCCAAGAGAGTTAAATTCTCTTGAGATTGGCGCTTTAAATTTATAATTTAAAAGAGCAATAGAATAAGCATGCAAAAACATTCTGTTTGACCTATTTTTGCCGTATTTCTCATCGCCAACGATAGGTAAATTTAAGCTAGCTAGATGTACTCTTATTTGGTGTGTCCTACCTGTTTTTATGGCAACTTTTACAAGCGTTTTTTTACCTACAACCATTAGTGGTGAAATTTCGCTGATCGCCTCTTTGCCATCTTTTGATATCTTTGAAAAAGCGCCATTTTTATTTTTTATCGTTAAGATCGGCTCATTTACAACCACTTCTTCGCTCATGATACCCCTAACTGCGGCCACATAAATTTTCTCAACCTTCATCTTTTTAAACTCGTTTATCGCAAGTGCTGCGAATTCGTCATTTTTTACAAGAAGTAGCACGCCACTCGTGTCTTTATCGAGTCTATGAAGGAGTGGAAATTTATAAATTTGGCTGATTTTTTCGCTAGTTATGGCAGCAGGCTTGTTTATAGCTATTAAATTTTCATCTTCAAAGATAATGCTTGGTTTTGGCATCTCTTCGACGCTAAATTTAGTATTTTCACTCATCAAGGCACGAGCAATCATCACCTTTTGCCCCTTAGCATAGACTAGACCGCTATCTATTAGCTCCTTTGCCTCGTTATTTGAGATATTTTTTTGTTTAGCTAAAATTTTATACGCTTTTTCTTCACTCATAAAGTGCTCCTTATATCTTCTATGATCGCATCAGAGCTTGCTTGCACAGTGATCTTGCTCTTTTTGGCATCACTATCTATTATACCGCCAATCTCGCTAGCTTTTGCGATGTAGATGTTTTCAACTAGGCTAAATAACGCCTTTTGGTTAAATATAAACTCTCCACTAATTATTACTGGGCTAAATTGCGCGCACTCGATTGGATTATGTCCGCCGATATTTGGTACAAAACTGCCTCCAAGCACTACTATATCGCTAATAGCATAAACATTTACAAGTTCGCCTAAAGTATCAAGTAAATTTATCTTTGCTTTAAAATTATGTGTTTTACTAAATTTAGCAAAGCTAAAATCATACTTTTTGGCGTACTCGCTTGCTATCTTTTCAACATCTGCAAATCTCTCAGGATGGCGTGGTGCAATAATTAAAAGATCGTTTTCTTTTAAATTTAAATTTTCTAAAATCATATCTTCCTCGCAAGCATGAGTACTTGCCAGCACGATCACTCTAGCTTTTGGCTTTTCATAAATTTTACTCACGCTTGACAAAAACGCAGCTTTTATGTTGCCAACGACCTCTATTTCACCTGCACAAAGCGACTTTAGCCTCTCTTTATCAAGCTCACTTTGGGCATAAATTTTGTCTATAAATTTAAAAAGATATCTATAAAAAAAGCCAAATCTTAAGTAGCTTTTGTAGCTTCTATCTGAAATTCTCGCATTTATTAATATCACTCGGCTACCCTTTAGCTTTGCCATGAAAACTAGCATAAGCCAAAGTTCAGCCTCAAAAATAACTAAAATTTTGCTCTTTTTTAGCCAAAATGGCAAAAAAATTTCAAATGGCAAAAATCTCGCGTTAGAGCAAATTTTACTTGCCGCTTCAAAGCCCGTATTTGTCACCACACTTATAGCTTTACTATCAAATTTTTGCATCAAAGGTTTAAGCGCTTGTATCTCGCCAAACGAGCAAGCGTGAAAATGCACATCTGCATCTTGAAATTTAGGATTATTAAATAGAAAAAAACGTGCTGGAATCGACTTATGATACTTTTTTTTAAAACTTAAAAAAAATAAAAAGATAGCCCCAAAGAGATAGAGTATTGAGGCTAGAAAGTAATATATTATTATCACCAAATGTGTTATTGCTCTTGTTTGTATAAAATTCTGCCACAATGCGGACATGTAACAATATCTTCACCCTTGATAACAGCAGAGAAAGTTTTGTCGTTTATCTGCATAAAGCAACCATAACAAGCTTGTTTTTTTACAGGAACAACAGCCGTATTATGAGCCCATTTTCTAATTTTTTCATAAAATGCGAGAATTTTTTGATTCATAGTGGCGATAAGCTTGTCTTTTTTAGCATAAACTTCTTCACGTTCTTTCCCGATATTTTCAAGTTCAGATGAAGTTTTGCTTTTTATATTTTTTAAATTCTCTTCAAGTTCAGCTTTTTTTGCACCAAGCTCATCTTTTTGACTATTTTTACTATCTATTAGCTTCTCAAGTCTAGCAATCTCTTCATTTGCAGCCTCAAGTTGCTCTTTTGCAATATCTTCTTCAAGACTTAGAGCTTTTATCTCCTTTTCACTTTTTGCACTTGAGCTTTTTTTGGCTACATCTTTTATCTTTGCACTAAACTCGGCAATATGAGCACTTGTGCCTGATTTTTGAGATTTTAGGTCATTTACCTCTTCATCTAGTCTTTCTATATTAACCGTTATAGTTTCGCACTCTTCTTCTATATTTTTATAAGCCTTTTCTATATCCTGAATGCGTGGTATAAAGCCATCTATTTGTTTATCAAGGTCAGATAATTCAACTAATTGTTGTAAGTATTTATTCATAATGTTTCCTTTTTTTGTTAGCAATATGTAAATGGATTTTTAGAATTGCGTATTATAACTTCAATTTTCAGATTTTGCAAATATTTTGCTAAAAAATCACCAAAACAACGTTCACTTTCATAGTGATTTATATCGATTAAATTTAGCCCATTTTCCTTTGCATAAAGGGCTTGGTGATATTTTAGATCACCCGTTAAAAAGACGTCTGCTTTTACATCTTGGATGAGATCTGCGCCACTTCCGGTGCAGATACAAATTTTAGAAATTTCATCTTTTGCATGAACCACTCTTAAATTTTCTAGCCCAAGTTTTTCTTTTACAAATTTGCAAAGCTCACTACATTTCATCTTCACATCAGCGTAGATCAAAAAACCCTCTTTGCTTGAAATTTCAAGCCCCAAAACCTGCGTTACAAATTTTTCATTTAAAAATGCAAGGTCAGCATTTGTGTGAAGCGAGATGAGCGAGATATTTTTTATCACCATCTCTCTTATGAGTGAGCTTGGATAAAGGCTGTAGTCTAGGCTCTTTAGCCCCTTAAAAATGAGTGGATGGTGAGTGATGATGAGCGAATTTGGCAAGACATTTTGCAAAAGTTCGCTATCCAAATCAAGACTTAGATAAATTCGCTCAAATTCGCTATCAAATGAGCCAACTTGAAGGCCACTATTATCCCAAGACTCTTGGCTCGCAAATGGACAAATTTCATCTAAAATTTTATAAATTTCAGCTATTTTCATAAAATTTTACTTTTGCTCTAGGCTCTCTTTATAAGTTAGCGCACACTCTTTGGCCAGCTCGCGGATTTTTAGGATGTAGTCTTGCCTTTGCGTTACGCTGATCGCCCCACGCGCATCAAGGACGTTAAATATGTGAGCCGCAAGCATGCAGTAGTCGTAAGCTGGCAGTGAAATTTTAGCCTCTAAGCAGCGTTTGCACTCGTTAAATGCGTTTTCAAACTGGTTAAAAAGCATATCTACGTTTGCTACTTCAAAGTTATATTTACTCCACTCATACTCACCTTGTTTGTGAACGTCGGCGTAGGTTACGATATTTCCATCCCTGTCATCCCAAACGATGTCGTAGACACTATTTACATCTTGTAGATACATGGCCAAACGTTCAAGGCCATATGTTATCTCACCAGAGATCAGCTCGCATGCGATGCCACCCACTTGTTGAAAATATGTAAACTGAGTCACTTCCATGCCATCTAGCCAGACCTCCCAGCCTAGCCCCCAAGCGCCCAGAGTCGGGCTCTCCCAGTTATCCTCGACAAAGCGGATGTCGTGATCTTTTAAATTTAACCCAAGCTTTTCAAGGCTTTTTAAATAAAGCTCTTGGATATTTTCTGGACTTGGCTTTATGAGTACTTGAAACTGATAATAAGCGCCTAGGCGGTTTGGGTTTTCGCCGTATCTGCCATCAGTAGGACGGCGGCTTGGAGCTACATATGCAGTCGCCCACGGCTTTGGTCCGAGGCTTCTTAAAAAAGTCGCTTGGTGATATGTGCCCGCACCAGCTGGCATGTCGTATGGTTGAAGTATCACGCAGCCTTGCTCTTGCCAATAGTTTTGAAGGGTTAATATTATTTGTGAAAATGTCATTGCTTTCCTTTTAAAATTTTACTTTACATAGCGTATAACTGCACCAGGTCCTAGCGGTAGATCAAAAATGTACCAAAACGACATTAGCGCTGTCCAAGAAATTAAAAATGCAACCGTATAAGGAAGCATAATAGAAACCACTGATCCGATTTTTAACTCTTTATTGTATTTTTGCATAAAAGCTACTATCAAAACAAAAAACGGCATCAAAGGCGTTATGATATTTGTAGTAGAGTCGCCTATTCTAAAAGCAGCCTGTGTAAGCTCTGGCGAGAGTCCAAGATTCATAAACATTGGTACAAAAATCGGAGCCATCATAGCCCACTTTGCAGAATCAACAGCTATAAATAAATTTATAAAAGCGATCAAAAAAATAAAAACTATGATAAGACTAAGTCCAGTTAATCCGACCTCTTTTAGAAAAATAGAACCTTTTATAGAAAGCACTAGCCCAATATTTGAGGTATTAAAAAGATATGTAAACTGAGCTGCAAAAAATATCAAAACCAAAAATCCTGATAGCTCAGAAATAGATTGTTCCATAAATTTTATGGCGTCATTACTACTTTTTATACTCCTAGCACCTACGCCGTAAGCGACACCTACCACTATAAAAAGTAACATCATAAAAACAACAATAGAATGCATAAAAGTAGATTTCATAAAGCTTTCATTGCCTTTTGCTCCAAATAAAGAACCAGAAGGCAAAATAGCCACAAGCAGTAAAATCACAAAAACAATCAACGCTATTAGTGAAAATTTTAAGCCACGTTTTTGCTCTGCACTTATCTCACTATGCTCTTGCAAACTAAAATCACCCAAAAAATCAAATTTACCAAGCCTAGGCTCTACGATTTTATCTGTTACAAACCAGCCAACAAATACGATCAAAAATGTCGAAGCGATCATAAAGTACCAATTTGCAGTTGCTAACACTACATAATCTGGATTTAACACGCTAGCTGCTTGCATAGAAAATGCTGCAAACATAGGGTCATTTGTACCGATTAATAAATTTGCCGACCAGCCACCGCTAACACCAGCAAAAGCAGCAGCTAATCCAGCAATTGGATGACGACCAAATCCAGCAAATAAAATAGCTCCGAGCGGGATTAGTACAACATAGCCAACCGAGGAAGCAACATTTGACATTACACCAAGGAAAATAACGATTGGAGTTACCCATATTTTGGAAGATTTTAAGGCAATCTTTGTCATAAGTGCTGACAAAAGTCCAGACTTGTCTGCGATACCAATACCTAGAATAATCGCAAAGACTACTCCCAAAGGATAAAAATTAGTAAAATTTTTAAGTACAGATGAAACAAAAGATCTAAGGCTATCAGCAGAAAGCAAATTTATAACATTTGCATTAAGCTGTGATATTTGTCCATCTTTGATAGCCTGATAGCTTACGCCAACGCCCATCTTTTCTAATACAAACGATATTATTATCGTAATAATCGAAAGATATATAAAAAGCATAGTTGGATTTGGCAATTTGTTACCAAAATTTTCGATAAAACTTAAGATTGAACTATTATTTTTTTTATTCATTTTTCCTAACCTAAAATAGAAATATAAATTTTTATCTCGTCGCTGTCGTAAAGCTCAAAATCCGTTTTATAGGCTCTTTTTAGCTCGCTACTTTCAAAATATTTCCAAATTTCATCCCAAAATTTTGCAACATTTTGCGGCTCCCTTGCAAAACTAAAAACGGCATATTTGCCACTTTTTATCTCTAAAATTTCATCACTTTTGTGGCTTGATCTTATGCCGATGAAGTTATCGTAATGTCCATTAAGATCGCTTTCGTAGTTGCAGTAAACGCTATAAATTTCACTCTTGCCGTCATAGTATTTACTCATAAATTTAGACCATAAAGCTGGAATTTTACCCTTGCCACCTATCTCATCTTCATTTTTAGTGCGAGTTTTTACTCCGTAAATTTCAAAACTATCCTCTAAATTTATAATCTTCATAAACTACTTTTGTCCATTAAAATTTTCAACCGCTTGGTTCCACATTAGCTTGTATTTTCGTTTTAAAAATTCAACTTCATCTTGTGAAATTTTAAGCTGTTTTGTAAGCGTCTCGACCGTTTTTCTATCTTCATCATAGAGCTCTTGCATCGAAATGAGCGCCTCTTTTAAAAATTTATTCTCATTTCTTAAGGTCTCTAGCGTTTCATCCTTTGCGTCAAGCACCTTTTCGTGTAAATTTAATATCGTTCCAATCGTCTTTTCAACAAAGCTGATACCATCTTGGCCTTGCGGCTGCAAGGATAAATTTTGTGAAACACTAGGCACCACGCTCATCGTTCCTTCGCTCGCTTCTATCAAAATTTCTCCATTTTCCTCTTTGGTTTTCAAAACGCCACGATTTATCATATCTTCGATAACTTCACGCTCCAAGTGCACAAGTTTGCAAAATTCATCAACTCCAAGATAGGTCTGCACCGCTTCTCCCTTTTACAGTATCACTTCAACCTTTGAAGAGTCTTCCTCTAAAGCCTTTATCTTTGCCTCTCTGTCAGCTTTTAGAGCACTTGCCAGACTATCATCTTCAAGCGCTAAAATTTGCACTGCCAAATAGGCCGCATTTATGGCACCGGCCTTGCCGATAGCTAGAGTTGCCACTGGCATGCCACTTGGCATTTGCACAGTTGAGTAAAGTGCGTCAACACCGCTAAGGGCCGAACCTGCCATTGGTATGCCGATCACTGGTTTTGTTGTATTTGCAGCAATCGCACCAGCTAGGTGAGCCGCCATACCAGCAGCTGCAATAAAGACTTTTGCACCCTTTTTCTCAGCATTTGCGACGTACTTGCTCGTTCTTTTTGGGCTTCTGTGAGCTGAGCTGATTATCAGTTCATATTTTACGCCAAATTTTTCAAGAGTTTTTGCCACCTCGCTAACTATCTCATAGTCACTTTTACTTCCCATTATAATAGAAACAAATTTCATATTTTCTCCCTTAAAAAGCTAAATTTTGGTAGCTTAATACCAAGGCTTATCTCATTTTCATTGCCGCTATGAATTTCACTCATAACTTTACCTTTTTTGGTGATGAGCTGCTTAAATTTAATAAATTTCTTGCCATCTTGTGAATAAACCTTTGAGATTTCATTCTCGCTATCATCTATGTGTGAGCCGATAGGCGCCACAATCTCGTAGCTATTGCCTGGAAAAATTTTATATTTACACTTAAAAAACTCACCATCTTCGCTTATTGCATTTACCTGATGTGTGCCTTCTTCTAGGCTGCTAACGTGATTTTGTGTATCGGTTCGTTCATAAGGTCTATGCACCAAGTAGCCATCCGTAAAGCCACGATTTTTTAGTGTATTTATCTCATTTTCATAAATTTGTGCGTCAAATTTATCGTCCAGTGCATCATCTATCGCCATTTTGTAGGCTCTTGCTGTGCAGGCTGCATAGTACTCGCTCTTTGTGCGACCTTCTATTTTTAGGCTATCTATTACGCCACTATCAACGATCTCTTTGATGTGAGAGATGAGGCAAAGATCCTTTGAGTTCATAATATGAGTGCCGTTTTCATCCTCTTCTAAGCGGAAAAGCACGCCACTCTCTTCGTTTTTAGCGTAAAGTTCATACTTAAACCTGCAGTCGTTGGCACAGCTGCCGCGATTTGACATACGTCCGCTTTGCACTGAGCTTACCAAACACCTACCAGAGTAAGCAAAGCACATCGAGCCATGTACAAAAATTTCAATGTCAAGAGTTGGAATTTCTTCTTTTATCTTTATGACATCTTTCAAGTTCATCTCGCGTGCTACGACGATACGTTTTGCGCCCATATCGTGATAAATTTTTGCATCAAGCACGTTCATAACATTTGCCTGAGTTGAGAGATGTATCTCGATATCAGGAGCGATGGCTTTTGCTAGACTCATAACGCCTGGAGTTGCGATGATAAAGGCATCTGGCTTCATCGCTGAGATGGTTTGCAAGTGCCTTTTTAGCGGCTCTATCTGAGAGTTAAAAGGAAAAGCATTTATGGTCGCATAAAATTTCTTTCCCTTTGCATGTGTGTAGTCTATCGCCTCCTTGAATGTTTCAAGGTTAAACTCCCTTGCTGATCTAGTCCTTAGTGAAAAGCTAGCCACAGAGCCATAAACTGCGTCGGCTCCATACTCAAGGGCGATTTTAAGTTTTGTTAAATTTCCAGCTGGAGATAAAAGCTCAGGCCTTTTTAGCACTATTTTTTACCCAAACTTTCTATCAAGGCTTCGATATCGTCGTTGCTGACAAGATTTTCAGTCGTTGTATCACCAGCGATGTGAACAGCAGAGCTAACACGCTTATCATCGTCGATTTTACCTTCAAATAAGGTATTCATATATTTACTTAGCGCTCTCATAACGTTGATAACACGCTCTATCTTTTGTCTGTGGATATCTTGATACTGCATCATATCCATAGCCATCATGATCTCATCTTGTCCCATTTGTAAATTTCCGATGATATTATCGATCGTGCCAAGAAGCGAGTTGTTTTTCTCCAAAGCCTCACTAAATGCAGCGATATTTGGAAATTTCTCGCTTAGTGTCGTAAATAGCTCAATATTTGAGTTTATTGTGTCTTTTAGGCTATTTGAGTCGCTCTCAGCGTCCATAAAAAAGTTATTTATCGTCTCAAGCTTGTCAAACATCTGAGTAGCTTTTTCTTCGCTATCTCTTGTTACGTCATCAAGCTGATGAACCATTTTGTGGTCTTCTGTTGGTGGTGGTGGTGGCCAAACGCCATCTGCACTCACTCTATAATTTTCCGCATTCTTTGAATTACTTTCTGATTTTGACTGTGGCTCATCTTTAGTATCGATTGCTTCTGCAACTTCTGTTACCTCGTCCGTATCCTCTTTGACGTCCGCAACCTCTTGGCCAGCATCTTCTTTAGTATCATCTAACTCATCATCTAGCCCACCTGCCATAAGTGCGTCAAGTTCCTCTTGGGTCATAAAAGCTCCTAATAAAATTTGACTTGATTATATAGGATTTAAATAAAAAGTAAGTTTAAAGGCAATGCTTTTATCTTTAAATTTATAAATTTTTAGATAGCATTTTTAAAAATAAATGACCTTAAAAGGCAAAAAATGACCGTCGATCTTCACAACCACACGCCACTTTGCAAGCACGCAGTTGGAGAGCCAAGAGAGTATGTACAAAACGCAATAAAAGCTGGCACAAAATATTTTGGCTTTAGCGATCACGCACCGATGAACTACGATGAAGCTTATAGAATGAGCTTTGATGAAATGCAAGGATATGAAGATGAAATTTTACATTTAAGAGATGAATTTAGCGGTGAGATAGAAATTTTGCTTGGCTACGAGATGGATTTTTTAGATGGATTTATGGATGAGCGAGTTTTTGCTAGAAAGGTTGATTATCTAATAGGCTCTGTGCATTTTTTTAATGGCTGGGCATTTGACAATCCAGAATTTATCGGTGGCTACGAGGGCAAAGACTTGGATCAAATTTGGCAAGAGTATTTTGATCATGTAGAAAGATCGGCTAAGCTTGGCAAATTTGACATTATGGGGCACATCGATCTTTTAAAACTTTTTAAATTTTTGCCAAAAAAGGATGTTAGGATTTTGGCTAAAAATGCAGTAAATGCGATAAAAGAAGCAAATTTAGTTGTTGAGATAAATGCTGCTGGCTTTAGAAAGCCTATCGGCGAGCAATATCCAAGCGTAAATTTACTAGAGCTTATAGCCGAAAAAGATATAACCATCACCTTTGGCTCAGACGCTCACACAAAAGAGGATATCGGTAAAAATGGTGAAATTTGCGAGCAAATAGCTAGAGATTTAGGTTATTCAAAATGTGCAATATTTAAAAATAGAGATAGAGAATTAGTAAAATTTTAGATTGGGTTCAAATAAAATATAAATTTAATCTTAAATATTAGGTTTTATGATAGAATACGAAAAATTTAAAAATTAAAAGGAGAAAAAAAGTGGGAAAATTCGTCCAAAATATAGATCATTTTTTTGATTTTTGTAAAGAAAATGAAGTCAAATTTGTAGATTTTAGATTTACTGATTTAGGTGGTGCTTGGCATAGCATTAGCTACAACATAAAAGCTGTTACGAAAGAAAATTTTATAAATGGTATCCCGATGGATGCTAGCTCTATGCATGGCTGGCAACCAATCGATAAGAGCGACATGATAATGAAGCCAGAAGCCACAACTGCATTTTTAGACCCATTTACTTCTGATATCACAGTCGTTGTTTTTTGCGATATCTACGACATCTATAAAGGCCAAATTTATGAAAAATGCCCTCGCTCAATAGCTAAAAGAGCAATGCAATATGTAAAAGATAGCGGTCTTGGTGATGAGGCATACTTTGGCCCTGAGAATGAATTTTTTGTCTTTGATAACGTCAAAATCATCGATAGTCCAAACTGTGCGATGTATCAAGTAGATAGCGAAGAAGGCGAGTGGAACGATGCTACTGACTTCAAAGATAGCTACAACACAGGTCATCGCCCACGCAGAAAAGGCGGCTACTTAATGACTCAGCCAATCGACAGCATGGTAGATCTAAGAGCCGAGATGATGCAAGTTCTAGAGCAAGTTGGCCTTGAAGTATTTTTGGGTCACCACGAAGTTGCTCAAGGACAAGGTGAGATCGGCGTGAAATTTGGCAATCTAGTCGAAGCCGCCGATAATGTTCAAATTTATAAATATGTCGTTCGTATGGTCGCTCACCTAAATGGCAAGACAGTTACATTTATGCCAAAACCACTTTATGGCGACAACGGAAGCGGCATGCACGTGCATCAATCAGTCTGGAAAGATGGTAAAAATTTATTCTATAAAGAGGGCAACTACGCAAATTTAAGTGATTTCGCAAGATACTATATTGGTGGTGTTTTAAAACACGCAAGAAGCGTTGCAGCCTTTACTAACCCAAGCACAAATAGCTACAAACGCCTAATCCCTGGCTTTGAAGCACCATCTATCCTAACATACTCTAGTCAAAACCGCTCAGCAAGTATCCGCATACCTTATGGCTCAGGTGAAAAGTCAGTTAGGGCTGAGATGAGATTTCCAGATAGCACAGCAAACCCTTACCTAGCCTTTTCAGCGATGCTAATGGCAGGACTTGACGGCGTTAAGCACAAATATGAGCCAGTTGGTCCTATGGATGAAAATTTATTTAAACTTCACCTAGATGAGATCAGAGAGCGTGGCATAGAGCAGCTTCCACACACACTTCGTGGTAGCCTTGAAGCGCTAATTCGCGATAATGAATACTTAAAACCAATAATGACCGATCTTTTCATAGATACCTATCAACACTTTAAATTTGAAACTCAAGTTTGGCCTTACGAAGCACGTCCAACCGCTTATGAGTTTAAAACTTGTTTCTCTTGCTAATCTAAAATTTTGCCTTGGCACACATGCCAAGGCTTTTTATACCAAACACAATTCATACAAAAATACAAAATATTTAACATAAAATTTTATGTATTTTTATTATAAATTTTAAATCTAATCGGCTATGGATCATTATAAAAAGGGATAATTTTTTATATTTTTTGCAAATACACTAGGAATTTTATGCAAACATATAAAAATTTATTCGCCTTCATTAAACTAAAATAAAAAATTTAAAGCCAATTAAATATATAAATAATCATAAATTTATACCTTTTTTTATAAAATCCTTGAACTTTATAAAAAGGATACCGCATTGCAAGCACTAGCTTTAAAATATCGCCCTAAAAATTTTGATGAACTTATCGGTCAAGAAGCAGTTAGTAAAAGTCTTATACACGCACTTGACGAGGGTCGCATAAGCCACGCATATCTATTTTCTGGGCTTAGAGGCAGTGGTAAAACTTCAAGTGCCAGGATATTTTCAAAAGCTTTAGTGTGCGAAAAAGGACCTACTTCAAAACCATGTGAAGTATGCCCACAATGCATCATGGCAAATGAGTCAAGGCATATGGACATCATCGAAATGGACGCTGCTAGCCACAGAAAGATAGATGATATAAGAGAGCTAATAGAGCAAACAAAATATGCTCCAGCAATGGCAAGATATAAAATTTTTATAATTGACGAAGTGCATATGCTAACCAAAGAGGCATTTAACGCTCTTTTAAAAACGCTTGAAGAGCCACCAAGCTATGTAAAATTTATCCTAGCGACGACCGATCCATTAAAACTCCCAACAACGGTGCTTTCAAGAACGCAGCATTTTAGGTTTAAGCAAATAAACAGATACAGCATCATTAAACATCTTGAGTTTATTTTAAGCAAAGAAGGCATTAGCTACGAAAAAGAGGCACTTGAAATTTTAGCAAGAAGTGGCGGAGGATCGCTAAGAGATACTTTGACACTTCTTGATCAAGCTATCATTTACGGGGCAAATAATGTCACGGCAAATGGCGTAGCATCGATGTTAGGACTTCTTGATCCAGAAAAGATCGAAGATATAATAACTCATGTTTTAAATCATGATAAAAATGCCATTAGAGTGCTTGTGAGCGAACTTGAAAGCTACGATCCTGAGATGATAATAGATGAAATTTTGGCAAATTTAAAGCAAAAATTTATAGAAAACGACTCAAAAATTTCGCTACTTGTTTATGAGAGATTTTTTAGGATTTTGGCACAAGCTAAAGGTATGCTAAATGTAAGTAGCGATAATGGCTTTGTGCTAATGCTAATGCTTTTTATGATGATAGAAGCGCTAAATTTACAAGATATCGATGACGCTATAAATGAAGTGATCTCAAAAAATAGCGAAAATTCCACACAAATCACAGAAGTCATCACTCAAAAAAGCCAAGTAGCTCCTGCTAAAATGCAAGGTCCATACGAACTCTTTTTAACAAAAATTTATGATAGAAATTACGATCTTGGCGAGTTTTTTAAAGAATTTGTAGAATTTAGCTTCTTTAATAACAATGAGCTTGGACTGATAGTAAATGCAAAAGATGAAAATCTTGAATATTTCAAGAAAAATTGGAAAATTTTAAATGAGATATTGCGTACGCTTTTTGGACAAAATGCAAAAATAGTAAATGCAAAGAGTGATGAGCAAAAAGTACAAACTAAGACGCCTAAAGCCTCTTTAGAAAATAATGAAAAAAGCGAACTAGACGAGCTTGATGAGGAAATTTCAAGACTAAATGCAAATAACATTGAAACTAAAAATGAGCCAAAAACCGAGATAAAAAGCGAGCTGCAAAACGAGAAAAATAACTTTGCTTTGATGCTAAATAAAGAGCCAAAAACACCAGAAGAGCTTCAAAGACAAAGAGAACAAGGGGTTCTAAAAGAGGCCAATAGACTTTTTGGGGAGCCAACGATTGAGAGCTAAATTTTATCTTTATTAGACCCTGCTCTTTTTTTGAGAGCTTCTTTTTTGCGAAGCTCTAACTCATAAGCTTCATTTAGTGCATCTTCATCGTCCAAGTTTGCTCCGTCTAAAAATTTTCGGTAGTCCTCAAATTGTTTATTTTTTATCCCCCAAAGCACGCCAAAAAGCAAAAATGCCCCCATTAAAACCGAGATAAAAACTAGCATCGCAAGTGTCGCGCTATCCATTATTTTTCCTTAAATTTTCTAACAATATAAAGCGAGTTTAAGATAACACTTAGCGAGCTAAGCGACATAAAAAGTGCAGCAAATAGCGGAATGACGTAGCCACATACGGCAAATGGCAGAGCAAGAACATTATAAAGAAGACAAAAGAGCAAATTTTGCTTTATCGTTTTGTAAGTAAATTTTGAGATTTTTATGGCCTTTGCTTGACTTTTTAAACTATCATCAAGCAGCACCACATCGCTTCTTTCTAAGCTTATTGCCGCCCCACTTCCCATGCAAATGGCAACATGAGCAAGGCTAAGTGCTGCTGCGTCGTTTATGCCGTCCCCTACCATTAGCACCTTTTTGCCCTGCTCTTTTAGTTCGCTTATAAATTTAGCTTTCGTTTCAGGCAACATCTCTGCTCTAAACTCACTCACGCCAAGCTCATCTGCCACATTTTTTACCACTTTTTGCACGTCGCCACTTAAGATACACACTTTCATGCCAGCGCTCTTTAGCTCGTCTATCAAGGTCTTTGCCTCGGGCTTTACACTATCTTTTAGGTAAAATTTCGCCACTAACTCACCATTAAGCCCCACAAAAAAGCTTACATTTTCTTCAGCTTCATCAAAGCCAATACCATTTTCAACTAAAAATCGCTTACTTCCTGCATAAAATTTCTTACCTGAAATTTCAGCCTCAACACCCTTTGCCACACTTAAATTTGTATTTTTAAGCTCTATTTTCCTTGCGCCTTTTTGCTTTAAAAATTTAGCCACTGCCACGCTTATTTGATGATTTGATATAAGAGCCAGCGAATAAATTTCATCTAAGCTTATGCTCTCTTTTATGAAAAAATCACTAACTTCAAATTCTGCCTTTGTGAGCGTGCCAGTCTTATCAAAGACCGCTACATCGCACTTTGCAAGGCTTTCAAAAAATTTAGCCTCCTTAAAAAGCACTCTATTTTTAAAGGCCACACCAAGGGCACAGACACTACTAACTGGCGTGGCAAGCGCAAGCGCACAAGGGCAAGCGATCACGATGACGCTAACAGCCGTGACAATAGCTTCTGAAAAGCCAAATTTAAAGTACCAAAACCAAAATGTAAAAAATGCCAAAGTTAGCACGCTAAGAGAAAATTTAGAAGCGATTTTATTGACTACAAGCTCGATATTTGGCTTTTTTAGCTCAGCAGTTTGGAGCAAATTTATAAGCTGATTTAGATAAGAATTTTTAAAAATTTTCTTTGATTCATAGATGATTTGTCCATTTTGACAAATGACGCCACTTTTCACCTCTTGCCCCACTCCCAAGGTCACAGGCAGGCTCTCTCCAGTTAGACTTGAGCTATCCACACTTGCCTCACCACTAAGCACTACTCCATCAAGTAGCGCCCTCTCGCCAGATCTTAGCACGATCTTTTCGCCCAAATTTACATCTCTTGGCTCTTTTAAAACATCCTTGTCATCCTCTAAAATGCATACCTTTGTAAGCAGCATATCATTTAAGAAATTTGAAGTCTCAAGCGCCTTTTTCTTGCCCAAAATTTCTAAAAATTTACCGATAAAAACAAAGGTAATGATCATCGCAACCGAGTCAAAATAGCTCTCGCTACTCCTCGTAAACATCGCATAAATCGAGTAGATATATGTTATGCTAGCTCCGGTAATAACGAGCAAATCCATATTTGGCGAAGCGTTTTTTATGGCTATCTTTGCTCCTTTAAAAAACTCGCTACCAGTATAAAAAAGTACAGGCGTTGCTAATACAAACTGCGCAAAGCTTAAAATATCTTTTATATCGCCTCTTATACCACTAAAATACCCGCTATACTGAGCAATGGCCAGCCACATAATATTCATCGTAGCAAAGATACCAACTAGCGCTTTTGTGTAAAAATTTCTTCTTTTCTTAGCTAGTTCGTCCTCTTTTTGACTCGTAGCATATGGCTTTGGGACGTAGCCAACGGCATAAATTTTTTCAATTATTTGCTCTATTAAAAGCTCCTGCTCATCAAAAACAATGACCGCTTTTTGATTAAGCGAGTTGATATTTACCTCCAAGACGCCAGGTAAGCTAAAAAGTGCCTTTTCAAGTAGCCAGATGCAAGCTGAGCAAGTGATACCATCGATTAAAAATGAAATTTGACTAAACTCACCCTCTTTTGTCACAAGCTCGCTAAAATTTGCCGCTAAATTTTTGATATTTGCACCGTTGCTTGCCGGTGTAAGTGTATTTTTACCAAGACGTTCATAAAACTCACTAAGCCCATTTTCATTTAAAATTTCATAAACACCTTTGCAACCAACACAGCAAAATTTAAGTCCACTTTCATTTGAGATCATCACGCTTTCATCAAATTTTAATCTACAATGAGCACATCTACTTTGTGGCATTTTTACTTTCTTTTATCTAAAATTTTTACCAATATTATTGCATCACATGCCTATTACGCACCATAATTTAAATACATAAATTTGAAGCAGATAAACTACAAAAATAGGCACAAATTTCTTCTTTTGTTATCGTTATAAAATGGCGAGATTATAGCAAATCAACCATTTTTGAGCAAAAAATTTTATTTTATACCATTTCTTGACAACAAAGTTTTATTTTTATAAAATGCCAAAACTTTCAAAAACTTCTTTTTGAAACTTAGAAATTCTGCAAAATTATCCCCGCATTTAAAGAGGAAATATGGAAAATAACCAAACCGAGCAAAGTGCTGCTCAAAGCACAAAAACTACAAAAAAACATCAAGCATCAAGAACACACATACCAGTAGACGGACACAAGATCGAAGAGCTAAGAACGCTTAGTTTAGATGAGCTAGTGCAGATCGCAAATAGCGTCGGTGTCGAAAATCCACGCGAATTTCGCAGGCAGGATTTGATATTTGAGATACTAAAAACCCAGACAAAACAAGGCGGCTTTATACTATTTACTGGAATTTTGGAGATCACAAATGAAGGTTATGGCTTTTTAAGGGCTGTCGATGCAAATTTAAGCGACAGCTCAAATGACGCATACGTTTCAAACTCACAGATCCGTAAATTTGCACTTCGTGTGGGCGACATCATCACCGGCCAAGTAAGAGAGCCAAAAGATCAAGAAAAATACTACGCTCTTTTAAAGATCGAGGCGGTAAACTACATGCCTCTAGCAGACGCAAAAGAGAGGCCGTTATTTGACAACCTAACCCCACTTTTCCCAACTGAAAAGCTAAATTTAGAGTATGACCCGATGAAGCTAACGGGCCGTGTGCTTGACCTTTTCACACCTATCGGTAAAGGTCAGCGCGGCCTCATCGTCGCACCTCCAAGAAGTGGTAAAACTGAGCTTATGAAAGAGCTAGCTCACGGCATCGCTAAAAATCATCCAGAAGCCCAGCTAATGGTGCTTTTGGTCGATGAAAGACCAGAAGAAGTTACCGATATGCAGCGCTGCGTAAAAGGCGAGGTTTTTAGCTCGACATTTGACCTGCCAGCGCTTAACCATGTCCGCGTAGCAGAGCTAGTCATCGAAAAGGCAAAACGTCTAGTTGAAATGGGCAAAGACGTCATTATCCTGCTTGATAGCATAACCCGTCTAGCACGCGCCTACAACACAGTGACCCCGCCAAGTGGCAAGGTGCTAACAGGCGGCGTGGACGCAAACGCTCTTCACAAGCCAAAACGCTTCTTTGGAGCAGCTAGAAACATCGAGCATGGTGGCTCGCTAACCATCATCGCAACTGCGCTAATCGACACTGGCTCACGCATGGACGAAGTTATATTTGAAGAGTTTAAAGGCACTGGAAACAGCGAGATCGTGCTTGACCGTAATATCTCTGACCGCAGAATTTACCCAGCTATCAACGTTCTAAAATCAGGTACCAGAAAAGAAGAGCTACTTCAAAAACCTGATGAGCTTCAAAAAATTTGGGCTATCCGCTCTGCGATTGCGACAATGGATGATGTTGAAGCGCTTAAATTCTTGTATGCAAAAATGCTAAAGACAAAAGACAACAAAGAGCTTCTCTCTATCCTAAACGAGTAAATTTACCGAGCTTGAAGCAGTTGCTTTGAGCTCAAATTTCTTCACTTAAAATATCCAGCTAAAAATATCTTAGAAATTTTAAATTTTCTAGCTCTTGCTATTATAAAAGAGATTACGATTTTTAAATGATTATTTACTAAATTTTTCTATGTCTTGATTGATTAAATTTTCATATTCGCAAAGCTCATTACAAGTCTTTTTGCTCTGCTCGATAAGCTCATCAAATTTAAATCCAAGCATCACGATACGATAAAGGTTTGGTTTGTGTTTTCGCCAGTTGTAAAGCGTTGCGACGTCAACGTCTAAATGATAAGCCATATCACGTTTTGTCATCTTAGCCACTTTACACTCCTTTTTTCGAGTGATTTTATAAATTTTATTCTGATAAGAAAACAATTGAATTATTTTATGTTTTTCATATATTTAATTGAATATTTAAACTTTATTTAATCCAATAAAATTTAGAATACCAGTCAAACTTTTTTAAATAAGGAGTAAAAATGAAAAATGTAGTTTTAAAAGTTGCTTTAGGCTTAAGTCTGGCTAGCGCCACTGCTTTAGCACAAGGAGCGTTTATTGGAATCGAAGGAGATTACTCTTTTAATTCAAAATTAACAGCAAAAAGCGATAATAACACAACAAAAGTCAAAAAAGCTCAACCAGGTATCGGACTAAAAGCCGGCTATGATTTTGATAGTTTTAGAGTTTATGGAGCTTACATTTACGACTTTCAAGCAAAGAAATCACTTGGCGATGAAGATGGTACAGTAATAAAATGGAGTACACATAAATTTCTAGTAGGCGCAGACCATACACCAGAATTGACAAAAGACATAAAGCTAGTTTTTGGTGGATACACTGGTTACTCAAAGCTTAAAATGGATGTATTTGATATTCATGATGGCTCTGAAAAAGCTAGTACAAATGGCTGGATACTAGGCGCAAAAGTTGGTGCTGAGTACTCTATCAATGAAAATAATGCAGTTGAGTTTGGTTTAAAAGCTGATAGAACAAAATATCGCTCTATAGCAAAATATGATAATGCAAAAACAAAAGAGACAAACATCGGTCTTTATATGGGATATACATATAAATTTTAATCACCAGCAAGCTCAAATTTCAAAGCAAATTTGAGCTTTTAACCAACTACTATACTTTAAAATAAGCTATAAATTTACCAGCTTTTCTAAATTTTCGCCGTCCAAGCGATAGTTTCTCCACTCAAGTGATTGATTTTTAGCACCCATACTTTCATAAAATTTAATACTTGGCTCATTCCAGTTTAGACAGCACCACTCAAGCCTTTTTAAATTTTCATCCTTGCAAATTTGAGCTAAAAATTTAAAAAATGCCTTACCGATGCCTTGATTTCTAAACTCTTTTTTGACGTAAATGTCCTCAAGATAGATCCCGCCAAGCCCCAAAAAAGTAGAAAATGTGTAAAAATAGATGGCATAGCCAATAGCCCTGCCCTCACTCTCGCAGACAAGGGCTTTTGCGTGATTTTTATTAAAGATAGAGTCTGCAAAAATTTCATTTGTAAAAGTGACTTGATCGCTTAAATTCTCATAGCTTGCTAACTCTCTTACAAGCTCGCAGATCACATCTATATCGTCAATAGTCGCTTTTCTTATTTGAAATTTCATTAGTTATCACCAAAAAGCGCTTTTAAGTCTTTGATTGGCTCATTGTTTTCTGCATTACTACTAGTTTTTGAGCCAAGCTCATTTAGCTCGATCTCATAGCCAGTTAGCATGCTTGCAAGGCGGATATTTATGCCATTTTTGCCGATAGCCTTGCTCTTTTGCTCGCTCGCAAGTGTCACGATCGCCTTGTTTTCTTCGATCTTTACAGATGTGATGATCGCAGGTGCCATAGCGCGAGCTACCAAGATCGCTGGCTCGGTGGTGTATTCGATCGCATCGATGTTCTCACCATGAAGCTCTTTGCTTACGGCATTTATCCTAACGCCCTTTGTGCCAACGGTTGCGCCGACTGGATCGATATTTGGAGTGGTTGAGATGAGCGCTACTTTTGCTCTTTCGCCAGGGATCCTCGCACTTCCTTGGATGATGATGCCACCATCTTTTATCTCAGGCACCTCTGAAGTTAGCAGCGCTTCAAGAAATTTAGGCGAAGTCCTTGAAAGCTCGACCTTTATGCCTAAATTTTTATCTGTAAAAACTTTTCTAATGACCGCTTTTACCACGTCGCCTACTTTAAATTTCTCGCCTTTTATGCGGTTTTTACGTGGTAAGATGGCACGAAGCTCGTCTATCTCGATAAATGTGTTTTCATCGTTATCGACTCTGACAACTGGTCCAAAGACCATGTGACCGCTCATCTCATTATATTTTTGTAAAATTTTCTCTTCGACTAGGCGCTGGATGTGATACTCAAGCTCCTTGTGAAGCGTTTGAGCTGCGGTTCTGCCAAGGTTATCAAGGCTTAGCTCGTAAGTGAGCTCATCGCCGATCTCTACGCCACTATCTATCTTTTTAGCCTCTTTTAAGCTTAAAAAGTGCTCATTGTCTTCAGCAAGCCTCTCATCGTCGTTTGCTACGATTGAAATTTTTTGATAAAGCTTTAAATTTTTATTAGCATCGATGCTCACGTCATACTCATAATTTTCGCCATAAACCCTTTTTGCAGTGTTTATCAAGGCTCTTATGACGCGCCCTTTTACATCTTCTATCTCTAAATTTTTCTCATTTGCAATTGACTCGATGATATCTGAAATTCTTTCCATTTTTTCTCCATTGTGACGATAAATTTCGGGGATTTTTCGTGAAGTTTTGAAATTATACATAAGCCATACTTTTAATAACTTTAAGCTTGTTATTAACTTTTATTTAATCCTTTTTTTATGATGATTTGGGTATATTGACCGATTAAAATTTAAGATTTTGAAAGGATTAAAAATGGAGCTAAAACTTGCAAGAGCCGAATTAGACGCAAAACCAAAAACGATTTCACTAGAAAAAATAGAGGCAGCTGTTGAAAAAGAGGGTCAGAAAATTTTCTATTTTGATAAAGAAAACACACACAAACAACTAATCGCCTTAGTCGAGCATTTTGAAGAAAAAGGGCTAAGCGTCTATCACAGAACCGTAAAATACGGACTTGATGATAGCGACTACATGTATGAAGTGCATATACTTTAATGAGTAAAAAACTCTTTATCCAAACTTTAGGCTGTGCTATGAATGTTCGTGACAGCGAGCATATCATAGCTGAGCTCTCACAAAAAGAAGACTACTCCTTAACACAAAATATAGAAGAAGCTGATTTAATCCTTATAAATACTTGCTCGGTTCGTGAAAAGCCAGTTCATAAGCTCTTTAGCGAAGTCGGAGCCTTTGAAAAAGCCAAAAAAAGAGGTGCTAAAATAGGCGTTTGTGGCTGCACTGCAAGCCATTTGGGTAGCGAAATTTTTAAGCGCGCACCTTATGTTGATTTTGTCCTTGGTGCAAGAAATGTCAGCAAGATCACAAAAGCGGTAAATACGCCTAAATTTATCTCAACTGACATCAACCACGACGAGAGTGAATACGCATTTGGCGAATTTAGAGGCTCGCCATACAAAAGCCACATCAACATCTCAATAGGCTGTGATAAAAAGTGCACCTACTGCATCGTCCCACACACCAGAGGAGATGAAATTTCTATCCCTTCAAGCCTCATCTTAAAAGAGGTAGAAAAGGCTGCAAAAAGCGGTGCAAAAGAGATATTTTTACTAGGACAAAATGTCAATAACTACGGTAAAAGATTTTCAGGCGTGCAAGAAAATATCGATTTTAGCGATCTTTTAGTAAAGATAAGCGAGATAGAGGGCGTTGAAAGGATAAGATTTACAAGCCCACACCCACTTCACATGGATGATAAATTTCTTGAAATTTTCACTAATAACCCAAAAATTTGTAAATCAATGCATATGCCGCTTCAAAGCGGAAATACCAAAGTTTTACGCGAGATGAAGCGCGGATACACAAAAGAGTGGTTTTTGGACCGCGCGCTAAGGCTTAGAAAAATGTGCCCAGATGCGAGCATCTCAACTGATATCATCGTCGCATTTCCAGGCGAGAGTGATAGCGAGTTTGAAGATACGATGGATGTGCTTGAGCAAGTTAGATTTGAGCAAATTTTTAGCTTTAAGTATTCGCCTCGTCCGCTTACAAAGGCAGCTACTTTCACAAATCAAATAGATGATAAAACCGCTTCAGCAAGGCTTACTCGCCTACAAAATCGCCACAATGAAATTTTAGACGAGATCGTGGCGGCACAAAAAGATAAAATTTTTGATGTATATTTTGAAGAGCTAAGAGCAAATGGCGGCGTTGCTGGGCGAAGCTTTAATAACTTTTTAGTTCAAGTTGATGGAAGCGAAGAGCTTCTTGGCACTACACAAAAAATCAAGATCACAAACCCAAAACGAATGGTTTTGTATGGCGAGCTGCAAATTTAAAAACGTCTTTGAAGAGGTCGCCCTAAGCATTGGCGTCTTTTTCATCTATATTTTAATGTGGCTCATTTTTCTAACCTGCAAAAAGAGCTACACTCCAAATTTCTTACCACAAAATGGCTGCGTTGTCGTCTTTTGGCACGGAAGGCTTAGCTTTATGAGCTTTGCTTACAGGCAGTGGTGGAGCAGACAAAATAGAAAACAAGGCAAGGTGATAATTAGCGACCACAAGGATGGCGAGCTAATCACTAGAATAATCAATTTTTTTGGTATCGGCACCATTAGAGGTAGCAGCTCAAAAGGCGGTACAAGGGCACTTATAGAAGCTCTAAGAGATATAAAGCAAGGTCACGACGTCATCATCACGCCAGATGGTCCAAGAGGACCAAGGCACAGCGTGGCAGACGGAGCTGCTGTGATCGCACAAAAGTCATCTTGCGAAATTTATGCTCTAAATTTTGAAGCAAACTCGTTTTGGGAGTTTAAAAGCTGGGATAAGATGATACTTCCAAAGCCATTTTCAACTATAAATTTTAGCCTCTCAGCTCCTTTTAGTGTGGAAAATTTGGAGCAAAAAGATGCAAAAGAAAAGATACAAAACGAACTTTGGCAAGCCTCACAAAATGATGGAGGCAAGAGCATTTTGCAAAACAAAGAGGATTTTAGATCAAATTTAAAAATTTGGTGGAAAAAGTATGCTCATAAAAATCCACAAATAAGCGACGAGATAAAAGAAATTTTGGACGAAATTTATGAAAAATAAACTATCTATTTTTATAGCCATCTTTCTAATTATTTTATTTGGGCTATTTTTTTACAGCGACAACTCCTATAAGCTCGCTCTTGAAGCAAAATTTTTATACGAAAACAAAGAATACGAAAAGGCCTTAAATTTAAGCCAAAAAGCACTTGATATAGATATTTATAACAAAATGGCAAATACTGTACTAAACCAAAGCAAGGCTGCTATCAAATTTAGCTCATACATAAAAAATGGCAAAGAGTATCTTGAGCGCATCAAAAAAATGAGCCAAAGTAGCGTCAGTAAGGCTGATAGTGAACGCATTAAGATGATGTGTGATGTGATGATAGAGGATTTTGACGACCTTAAAAACTCAGCCCTACTTGATAGTGAGCTAAAAAATGAAGCTTTAAATACAAAAGAGATTTTCGTTAAGCTTAAAAACGAGCTGTTTTAAACTTATTTAATCCCTTTTTAGCTACCATAACAAAAATTATGCACTAAATTTAGGAGATTTATGTCTTTTAGCATCAAAAAGCTTTTTTCTAACCTTTTTTTAAGCGTCGTGTTGGAGGGCAATGAGTGCATATTCTTCGGTCAGGTCTTTAGAAATGGCAAACTTTTAAAAACCATAAATGCTAAATTTACAGATATAAATATCGATAATATCGATGAGAAAATTATAAAATACATAGAAGAGCAAGAAAAAGCATATTTTGGCGTATATGTCTCAGTTTTTTTTAACGACGACTCGCAAGGCGCGCTTCCTAGCACTAGCTTTGATGAATATAAAAAATTTAATATAAATACTAAAAATCTTACAAGCCTTATCATGCAAGATAGCTGGAGTATTTATGCAAATTTAAATGCTATAAAAAAATATAAAAATTTATTTGGACAAGATAGTGTAGATCTCATCTACTCACCTATCGCCCTACTCTTTCACGAGCTTTTAAAACGCGGAATTTCTCCAAAAACTACACTTTATCTTTATATCCATGCACACTCGTTTACACTTGCGATCTTTAAAGATAAACAAATGAAGTTATCCACTTTTTTAAATATGTCTGGCATTGAGGAAGCCAATCAGGAAGCTGAAAGCCTAAAAGAAGAAGATATAACAGATATTGATAACTTAATCATTAAAGAAGAAAATGACGCAACATCGCTTGATGATTTTAAAAGTTTAGATGATTTTTTAAGTGATGATAAGCCAAAAGAATTTGAAGATCTAAATTATGAACTAAATATGCCAGCTTCTACAAATGTAGAAAAATCGGTTGCTATTTTTGGGTATGACATGAAGATGTTTGATTACATCGTAAAGGCTGTAAAAGAATTTTACGAAAATCCTCTCTACGGCGGTGATTTTATTGAACAAATAATTGTTTTTGAAAACACAAAAACAAGTGCAACTTTTTTACAATATCTACAATCTGAGCTTTTAGTGGAGACTTCAGTGTATCCAGTGAATACAAATCATATTATGAATGAAATCATGCAAGAAGAGATAATATTATGAGATTTAGCTTTATTGCTCCAGAACCAAGACCACTTATATCTATCTTTAGCAAAATTTGGCTAAGCCTTATAAGCTTTGTGTTTGCAGCTCTTTTGGCAACAAATTTCTTTATACTCTATAAAAATTATTCAATTGAAAAAAATATAAATTTTTTATCAAATGAACAAAAAGAACTTAGTCAAAAAATAGTCACAACAGATGAAATTTCATCTAAACTAGGTGTACAAATAGAATCTGCAAATGATATTTTCACATCAAATTCTATTCTCAAGCAAAGCTTGCACAATCTTTTTGATCTAGTGCCTGACAGTATAACGCTCGAAGAGGTTTTTATGGATAAAAACTCACTCATCATTCGTGGTATAACGCCGACAAAAGATGTATTTAACCAGCTTCTAGCCTCACCTTTAAGATCTATTTTTACAACTTCAAATACCAGCTTTTATCAAAGCAAAAACGGCTGGTATGGCTTTATAAGCACAAATAAAATTGATAATTCTGAGGGATATAATGAGTAAAAAAGATACGAGCTTAGAAAAAATAGATCCTGTCAAGCTTTTACTTTTTATATTTGCTTTTATTGTAGTTTGCTTCATTATGATATTTGGTTTTATAGTGCCAAATATAAAAGAATTTAAAAGCCTAACTAGACAAAATTATTCACAAACCTCATCTTATACAAAAGTAAAAAATGAATTTGAAGCCAAATTTAAAGCTCTTGAAACAACTAAACAAAAAGATGAGACTATCATTTCAGCTTTTGATACTAAATTTGATAAAGATAAATTTATAGAATTTGCCTCTAAATTTTTCAGTGAAGTAAGCCTTAGTAAAATAGAAGAAAGTGATAATAACGCTAGTGAGAAATTTTTTAGATTTCGCCTAAATGTAACTAGCTCTCTAAGGACACCACAAAAATTTTATGACTTTTTAGATGCGCTTAGCAGCTATGACAGTATCGTAAAGACCGAATTTCCTATCGTCATGAAAGGCGAAAAGGATAAAATCCATACTACTTTTAATATAAAAGTCTTTGGGTTGAAGTAAGAAATTAAAGTCCACCGTTAAGATAAAGTTCAACCAAAAACTCACTATATCTTTTTCTGCCAAGATAGTTTAAATGTTCCCAATCAGATAATTCTTCATCGCCAAATTTTAAATTTGTAAGATCAACAATTTTGGCATTTTTGATGGCTGATATTATTTCATTTATACTATATTGAAGTCTCATTCCATCAAATATTGGTTCAAGTAAAATAATTACTTTCATGCCGTTTTTAACCAGTGGATCTATTATATAATTTTGCATGTATTTTAATGTGTTTAAATTCTTCAATAACCTTGCCATAATTCTCTCTCGGTATTGTATTTGCAAAAAGTATATTATCACCATTGCTACATTTTGCAACAATAATCTTTTTGTCTTTTGTAAAATTTGAATTTACTTCACTTGTGTTAATTAGCTCGCAATCACTATTTGCTTCAATATTAAAGAAATTTTCTACACTAAAATTATTTACATTGGTTGCAGTCTTTGGTGTGAATTTACCATAAGTCATAACTACTCTATTATAGATAGCTTCAGAGTATCTTAAAAACAAATGCAAGCTTGCTAAATAATCTGGCAGTGTTTTTAAAAACGTTATCTTATTTGTGCCAAAATTTGCCATTAGTTCATCAGTGGTATAAATTTTGACATCTCTCTCAATATAATCTTTAAAAAGATTGCTAACTCTTATACTAACAACAACCTCTTTTGCACCAACTTTTTTAATAGCATTTACAATAAAAGGATAGTCACCTATAAAATTTCCAGAAACGCCAAAATTATAAATACCAATATTATTTTCTTTAAAAATGTTTGTTGAAATATGATTAAACGTCCTACTGCTTCCAACAAAAACGATATCCTTTTGTTTTTCGCTATTTATCTTAAAGTGCTCTGCTTTTGAAATTTTATTATCAACAAAATTTGTCTTACTTGTTCCACTTTCTGCAAAAACATAAAGTACAACATCAAGCCCAACCATAGCAAATATTACCAAAAACAGGCATAGAAATATTTTTTTCTTAAAATCTAAAGTATAAAAATTCGCTCGCATTATTAAGCCTAATTGCTAAGATTGATATAAATAAAAAGAAAGATGTTGCAAAAATTTGCCAGATAGTAAATTTAAATTTCTTATCAAATGCTATTTGCATAGAGTTTTTAAAAAGCAAAACGACCAAAAAAGCTAAAACGATAAAAAGTATCTCAAGATAGTTAACGTCTATCTTAAACTCACCAAAAAACATTCCTCGGATCACTTTCATGGCATCTTCAAAGCTTTTTGCCCTAAAAAATATCCATGTGAAATTTACAAAGTTAAAGGTGATGATCCAAGCAATGATTTTATTTAATTTAAAATTTAACTTTTGCCAACATCTATGAATAACAATAGCAACACCATGTAAAGCAACCCAAACAACAAATGTCCAAGCAGCCCCATGCCAAAGACCGCCTATCAAAAATACCAAAAACAAATTTAGATAGGTACGGCTCTGCTCCCCCCTATTTCCTCCAAGTGGGATATATATGTAGTCTCTTAAAAAAACGTGATAGTGTAATGTGCCACCTATGCCAAAAATCCTGAATATTTAAAGCCTTATACGGGGAGTTAAAATTTATGGGAAGCCTTATGTTAAAAAGCAGCGCAAGACCTATCGCCATATCACAATAACCACTAAAATCAAAATAAAGTTGAAAGGTATATGAAAGTGACGTCGCCCATGCTTGCAGAAAAGTCAAATTTCCTTCCATATCAAATCCAGCATTTGCAAAAATCGAAAAAATATCAGCAACCACACTCTTTTTAAATAGCCCTATGCTAAAAACAAAAAGCCCAAGAGCTATAAATTTATAGTTTTTTATAAGATTAAATTTATTTGCAAACTGAGGCATCATTTCTTTGTGATGCACTATCGAACCAGCAATAAGCTGTGAAAAAAAATGTTATAAAAAGGTAGTAAAAAACTATTCTCTTTTGTCTGCTTGTTATAACTATCCACTAGATATGCTATTTGCTGAAATGTGACAAAACTAAGCGCAAGCGGTAAAGCAATATGAAGCAAATCCAAATTTGTGTTTACAATAGCGTTTAAATTTGATATTAAAAAATCAGCATATTTGAAATATCCAAGCAAAGCAATGTTGCAAACTATACCAAAAACTAAAATTGCTTTACTCTGATGTTTTGCAAGAAATTTTGAAACAAGGAAGTTAAAAACGATACCTCCTAACAAAATCGGCAGATAATAAACACTCCAATAAGCATAAAAAATAAACTAGCACTCACTAAAAAAGCTTTTGCAGGAGTGCTTAGTCTTTTTTTATTTAGAAAAAAATATACAAAAAATACAAGTGGTAAAAATACAAATATAAAGGCATATGAGTTAAAAAGCAATTTTATCCCTTATTTTTTCTCTACGCACTTACCAAGCTGACAAGCTCTTTTGTAAAGTGCGTCCGCCTTTGTTTCGTCCCCGCTTAGCTTTGCAAGCAAAAAGCACGACTGGGCATACTCAAGCTCACAGCTCTTTGCCAAAAGCCTTAGTACTCTAGCCTCAGCCTTAGTTCTATCTATCTTATGAGTCTTTAAATTTTCACTTTCGATGTAGGATTTTAGCCCCATAGCCTCATTATAGCAGCCAACACCATCGCCGCTATCACAAGCTAGTTTATAAAGCTTTAGAGCTTTTTCAATATCTTTTTGCTCATCAATAAGCCCTTGCTCATAAATTTGACCTAAATTTGAACAAGCCGTCGCAAGCCCAGCATTACAAGCTTTTTCGTAGTAGCCTTTTGCCTTTACAAAGTCTTTTTCATTACTAAAATTTACAGCTAGGTTGTTGCAGTCGATATTATTTCCACCCTCACAGTTTTGCATCATCTTCTCTTTTTCAAGCTCAATACGCTCTACCCTCGCCTCTTCATCACTTTGCCAAAAGCCAAAGCTTACCATCTTTTGCCACGACCAGCAACCACTAAGCATAAAGCCCATAGCCAAAATAAGACCAAAATTTAAGACCTTTTTCACTTACATTCCTAGCTTTGTGCCTAGTCTTTTCATCTGCGGGCATGCCTTGCTTAGCCCACGAAAGCAAGCGACTTTATAAATTCCATAAGCCCTTTTTTCATCTTTATTGACACCAAGACCAAGCTCATACATCGCTCCGATATTGGCACAACTTGGCAAATCGCCAGCATTGCATGCATTTGTATAAGCTTGCATTGCTAAGTAATAATCTCGCTTAACGATTTCACCCTTTCTATAAGCATTGCCTAAATGATAGCAAGCTTGCATGCCTCCGCCATTACAACTTTCTTTATAAATAGAAATTGCCTTTTTTGGATTTTTTTTAACTCCGAGTCCAAGCTCATAAAGAGTGCCCAAATTTGCACAACCGACTTGTACTTTAGCATCGCAAGCTTTTTTATAATTTGCCAAAGCATTTTCATATTCTTTTAAAAGCTCGTAATTTACACCCAAATCGTTGCAAGCTTCCGCATCGCCTTCTTCGCATTTTGGTATTAAAATTTCGATCGCATTTCTTGAAATTTGCTCTTTATTTTGCACTATTTTTTCATCCTTTGGTTGCTGCCACGAATCATCTTGTTTTTGTCCTACACCAATCACATTTAAGCAGCCAGTGAAAAATAAAGCCGATAAAAGCAATAAATATTTTTTCATTCTTTTCCTTTTAAAATTGTCCAAATAAGTCATTTAGTGCTTCACTGATGCTTGGATGAGTAAAAATTTGATTTTTAAAGAAATTTGCATTTGCTTTTAAATTCATCGCAATTGCGATTTCATTTATCAGCTCATTTGCATAGATGCAGTGAAAGCTAGCACCCAAAATTTCGCCGCTTTGCGCGTCAACGATAGCTTTTAACATGCCTACATCATGATTTAGTACTTTTGCGCCTGGTACTGTTGCCATACTAAGCTTTAGCTCTTTAAAATTTAGCCCAAGCTTGTTAGCTTCTTTTGCATTTACTCCGACTCTTGCTAGCGGAGTATCGGTAAATAGCACATTTGCGTGAATGCTTCTATTTTTAGTATTTCTCTTTTTATCACCAAAAATTTGTGAATAAACTATCCTAAAATCATCTAAGCTCGTATAAGTAAAAAGCTCTCCGCCGCGTACGTCGCCTACCGCATAGATGTTTGGCACATTTGTTTGAAGATTTTCATTTGTCTTTATAAAGCCTTTTTCATTTAGTTCAACTCCAGCAGCTTTTAAATTTAAATCATCTACATTTGCCACTCTGCCAAGCGCGATCAAAAATGCATCAGCCCTAAGGCATCTTTGCTCACCATTTTGCTTAAAATTTAATACATTTTCTTTAATGCACTCTATCTCGCAACCCTCTAAGATTTCAACGCCTTGGACTCTAAGAGCTTCTTTTACGCTATTAGCTATATCATCATCTTCGTTTTTAAGTAGTTTTGAACGCCCTACGATAGTCACTTTTGAGCCAAAATTTGCAAACATTGATGCAAACTCTATACCGATAAAACCACTACCGATAATGAC